>NZ_JBSFUO010000011.1:0-266174 GCF_053591835.1 Streptomyces sp. NPDC002911
GCCCTTGTGCACGGTATGGACCTCGCGGATCTCCGCGACCAGGGCATCCTCGGCAGCCTGCCGGACCTCGCGGGCCTTCGCGCCGGCAAGCCACCAGTAGTAGCCCGAGCGCGAGACCTGAAGAACCCGGCATATCCGCTGGACGCCGAAGAATGAGGCGTGGGCGGAGACGAAGTCCCAGCGGCGGGTCTTCACTTCATCTCCTTCGCGAAATAGGCCGCCGCCCGACGCAGGATCTCCCGCTCGAGTTCCCACTCCTTCTCCGCTTTGCGCAGTCGGCCGTTCTCCGCGCGCAGCCGGGCCAGTTCCTCATCCCGGCTCTGCGCGGTCTGGTCCTCGCGGCCGTGATCCGGGCCCGCGTGCTCGTCGGCCTGGCGCACCCAGCTCCGCAGCGTCTCGCTAGGGGCTCTGACCTGCGATTTCGGAATGGGAAGGTGGATGGCTCCCGGTCTCTGGGAGCCGTATCTGACCGCTGATGTCCGCTCTGCTGGGCGCGGATGGGGCATGAGAGCTGGCAGTGCGACGTGTGCTCCGGGCGGGCCGACTGGTCAGAGGGGGACGCTGCGGACTTGGTTGCCGCAGAGCTTGGTCATGTCATCGCTGTCGGACGTCAGCAGGGCGACGGGTTTCGGCTGACGTAGGGCGACCTCGGCGACCGTGGCGTCGATGGCGTACTTGTGCCCGTGCAGTCCGGCGCCCTTGAGGAGCTCAGCCGCCGCTTTCGCCGCCTGCTCGGTGACCGGCTCCACCTTGATGCGGGACAGGGCCCAGTTCAGGCGAGGCATGTTGGTGCGGGAGTGGCTGACTTCCACGATGGTGTTCGCCCCGATCACCAGGTCGGCTCCCATGTCGTGGAAGACCTGCAGCATCGCGAGGAGCTTGCGGTCCTGCGCGATCCAGGCAGAGAGCCCTTCCGAGTCCAGGACAACGGTTTCGACGCGCTCGCTCACGCGGCGTCCGCGTCCTTGGAGGAGCCGGCGGCACCGAAGATCTTCGAACGGGCCTCCGCGAGTTCCTCGTCGCTGAAGTGACCGTGTTCTTCCTCGTGGCGGCGAAGGTCGTCGCCCAGCAACTGGTGCCGAATCTGGCGGGCCACGGCTTCCGCCACATAGCCGGAGACGTTGTCCGTGAGCTTGCGGAGCTCCGCCACCTGGTCGCTGGGTAGCGTGACGGTGATGCGAGTCGTTGAGGACATACGGCAAGCATACTGGAGTATGCATAGAAGGGCTTGTGGCTTCCCCTGACGCTCCACAGTCGAGGTCGCATGATGGAACCGGTGGGGTCTGATGCACCGCTCGACGGTGTTCCGCTGCTTGTAGACCTTGCGGTCGAAGCTGGGTGGGCAGCCGCCTCGGCGGCCCCGCCGCAGGCGGTGGCTGGTCTGGTCGGAAGGCTGCGGGATCACCGCCTGGATTCCCCGGCGCCGGAGGTGGCCGCGGATGGCGCGGGAGGAGTAGGCCCGGTCGGCCAGCACGGCGAGGGGCCGGGTTCGCGGTCTGCCGGGGCCGCTGCGCGGAACGCGGATGCGGGACATGACGGCCTCGAAGGCAGGTGCGTCACCAGCTTGGCCTGCTGTGATGGTGAAGGCCAGAGGCCGTGCTCCGTCGTCTGCGGCCAGGTCCACACCCCGGGCCCCGTCCTTTACCGTGCCGACGACCTCATCAGCGTCAGAGCCGTCATTGCCCTCTTGGTCGGGCGATGACCTTGCTGAACCGGCTCGGCGGAGGCGCTTTTCCTACCTCGCTCACCAGCTTTCATAATCCTCGATGAGGCGGGCCACCAGCTGGTGGAGGGCCGCTGCCCTTTGCGGGTCCTCCCGTTGTTCGCGCAGGGCCTGCTCGGTCGTACGGAGCTGGTGCCAGGCGCCCGGCTCCTTGTCCATCACTGCGTCGACCGAAGGCCGGGTGATCAGTGCCAGGCACTCGGCCAGTCGCAGCCTGGTGGCCGGGGCGGGAGGCGCGGGGTCGGGAGCGCTGTACCCGGTCGCCAGGTATCGGGCCGGGTCGGCCAGGCTCCAGCCGGCGACCGCCCCGGTCTGGATCAGGAGCGTCAGACCGGGGGCGATCTCGACCCGGGCATCCAGCGGGGTGTCGAGGACCGCGAGGTCTCGCAGGCAGGTCAACTCCGTTGCTTCGGGATCGCAGCACAGCGTCTTCGTCTGTGCGAGGGCGAAATCGCGTACCTCCTCTGCGAGGAGGCCGCCCTGGACGGCTCGGGGCTCGGCGGCCAGACGGATGTGGGCCTGTACCGGAGCGGACGCGGCGGGCAGGTGGAGCCCTACGGCGACCATCTGGCGGCTGCTGTTGTCGAACAGGAGGTCGTCATTCTCCGAGCCCAGCCATTCCTGGCTTCCGAAGGTGCCGGGGAGCAGCCGCTCGAACCCCGCCCGGTCGGTGAACTCACCCGAGACCAACTGGGGAATGTCGAGGGCGAGGCGTGGAATGGACGTGAGCGGGGTGTTCGTCACCATGGCGCGAAGGGTGTTCAGGGCGATTTCCACAGGTTTACCACCTCACCGGATCTGCTCGGCGGGCGCCATCGTGCCGCCCCGGCTGTCCGGACTGTTGCCGTTTACGATGTCGTCGTGGGTCACTGGCAGACCGGGGTCGTCGGGTGAGCCGCCGAACGCCTTGGCGCCGCTTTCCCCTCTGGACCAGCCGGTAGCCGACTTCAGGGAACAGACACATCGCGAGCAGGAAGTAGATCCCGACCCGCGAAGGAAGATCACGCAGTCGTCTCTGCACCGAGCGGGCTCGCCCAGATGCCCGGGCGCGAACCGGCCAGCAGCCACTGTGACCGTACGGGTGATGGCCATCACCGGGGCCGGCAGGACATGATGAAACGGCAACGGAGCTCCTCAAACAAGCTGTCTTGGACGACTGCCTGTATCAACGAGCTCCGTTGCTCTGCGTTGGAAATCCTTCAACTGACTTGCGTGACCTGCAAAAACGTTGACTACCCGGCCTTGGGTCAAGGCCCCCTCATCAGCGGTCAAGCGGTGCCCCGAAGCCCGGCGGCAACACCCCCCAGGTCATCGACTTCGACAGGGGGCACACAGCCATACCGGGCCCGGGGGCCAGGCGCCCCATTGCGGGGCCACAGAAAAGGTAACGGGGAGCGTCGACTCTTTACCTCGCGGTCCTGCCGTTCCGATCGACAAAGTCTGGCACCTGGACTCCTCGCGCAGCTGGCAGAGGGGGCTCCGGTAACGTCGCACTGCTGTTGCACAAGCACGGGGGAAGAACGACATGAGTGATACCGGCAAGATCCTCAATATTTCCACCCAGGATCTGAAGAAGGCAGCGCCGACGTTCCAGCAGCAAAGTACAGCGCTTGCCAATGCAGCGAAGGCGCTCAAGGAGTCATTGGACGGGCTGGGTTCGCCGTGGGGAGACGACGAGCAAGGGCAGAAGTTCGGTGACGCCTACAACCCGAAGCGCAGGCAGATCGAGCGAGCGGTCGAAATTCTCGTTCTAGGTCTGAAGAGCATCAACGCGGCCATGACTGACATGGCTGATGGTCACATAGCCAACGAGAAGCTGATCGAGGGCATGTTTACGAAGATCGCGACCGGTGACGGCCGCGACCGAGGCGATCGGTGAGCGTCGAAGACGTCGCCAAAGACCTCCTCATGGAAGCCGGCATGTGGTGGCCGGACGCGAACTCCGGCACCCTCAGGTCGAAAGCGAAGGCTTGGCGGACCTTCGCCGGAGCGGTCGACGACATCATCGGACCGGTCAACAACAAGGCCGGCTCGATCATCCTGAACAATAAGGGTGAGGCGATCGACGCCTTCGAAACGTTCTGGGGCCGATACCACAAGCGCGAGGGCGTCGGATGGCTGGACGACACGGCTGAGGCCGCGCGAGCCATGGCCAAGGCGCTCGACGAGTTTGCCGACGCCGTCGATGACGCGATCGAACAGCTCTGGACCGAAATCGCCATCGCAGCCACGATCATCGCTGCGGGTGTTGGCCTGGCTGTCTTTACGTTCGGTGCTTCGACTGCGGCTTCGGCCGCCGCGACGGCGGCCGTCATCGAGATCGCCGCCGGGCTCGGTGTCACTGTGTCCACGACCGTCGCCACCATCGCCGCGACCACTCTGACCGGCATCGCTTTCGGCGCGATCGAGGGCATCACGATCGACCTGGCTGTCGCGCAGCCGCTCAGGATGGCGACCGGCCAGCAAACGGCTTCAGCCTCAACTCCGTGGAGCAGGCCGCCCTGTACGGCGGAGCGTTCGGAGGTGCATTCGGAGGTGCCGCAGGAGCGACCCGTGCCGCAGGAGACGTGGGAGGATTCCGTAACCTCTTTGTTCAGGACATACCCATTGGCGTAGCGAACCCGAATCTCGCGGAAGCCGGGCGACTGCCCACGGCACTCGACGACATGGGGAAGCGGCGCACGTGGAAGCTCTTGCAGACCGAGGACTCGAAGATTCCCGTGCCCCCAAGGGTTCCTGGGGACCACGCACTCATATCAGGTGATCCGGTTTACTTCGGTAAGCGGACCACTACCATCGGATACGACGAGCGCACGTTGGGAAACGCGCAACGCGTCGCACGCGAACCAGGGAAGCACGACGTCATCGTTCATGGCACGAATCAGGGTGTGTTCCTGCCCGGCCGAGTGAACAGTCATGGCAAGACCCTCATGGACTTCGAGGTGCACCCGACTCACGTCTCGGACGCAATCCGTAGCAACCCGAACTACGACGGTGGCCCGGTGCGGCTCATCTCGTGCCACTCCGGCTATGCAGCGCCGAACTCCGTGGAGCTGCCGCTCGCCCAGCGAGTGGCCAACGACCTTGGCGTGCCGGTGCAGGCGCCGACCAACAAGGTGGGAACATCGCCCAACCTGGGACCTGGACAGACGCCGCAGATTGGCAACGGCGGCTACTGGCGAACCTTCTTGCCGATGGCCGAATAGCGGAACTCACAACGGAGATAAACCATGATCAAGCGAGTAGGGTTCTTTCGCGAATTCGCACCACAGGACACTGACCTCTCCGCTCCGTCGATCCATGACGCCATTCGACCGAATGGACTGAACGACGAGTCTGGTCTTCTCGCTTTCCTCGCCTCGGGAACCGAGATCTTCAGCGTCATGGGCGCGGAACGCGATGTGATCACCGGTGACGAGTGGATTCCTGGCGCCGGGTCACTCGTCACCGAGGGCACATGGATGTGGCCGGTCGAACTGCGCCACTATGTGGAGCGCTACCACACTCAATTGCCGGAGGACTTTCTGGCGGCTGTCCGCGCCGCTCGCTACACCGCTTCGCCGGTCTCGCCAAGCCGAACCGAAGAAATCGTCCGGGAAGTCTTTGGCCGGTCCTCATTCGCGGCGAGGGTGAGTGGCGCAGCAGGCACGGAGGGCTTCTTCTCCTGGTATCTGTCGGAGCTCAACCCGCAGATCTCCAGCCGGATGCTGAGGAGCCTGGACAGCGTTGGTCTGAGGACCCGCCATCCGCTCACCGGGGACATCTCCCTGTCCCGCACCGGAAGCGGCGGGGAGGTTACCCGGCCTGCACAAGGCGCAGAAGACCCGGCCGACATCCTGGATCCGGGTGACGGCGAGATCGCACTCCATCTCTGGTTCGCCTCGGACACGTTCACGGTGGTCAGGGTGCGTCGGCTGGATGACGCGACGACGGTTGTCGTCCACGAGCTCGGCGCCCTGCAGGAGCCGGAGCGTGAGCAGGTCGTAGCAACCCTGGTCCGAGCCCTCGACCAACTCCGCGACCACTGCCGGGGGTTCGTGCTCGACCGCGCAGGGCTCAGCCCACGCGCCGCCTGGGACGCAGTGGTCTGTGAGGGCGCATCACCGACCCCTCCGCTGCCCGACAGCATCGCCGTCGATGCGACACGCTTCATCCAGCCCTCCGCGTTCGGCAACATGTCACGCACTTCGTACGGAGACCTCACGGTCTTCAGTAAGAGCCCGGGGGACGCGGGTCGTCCGTAACGACTGGACGTGCCTGCGACGGGGAGACACCGCTCTGCGGGCACCTCCGCAGACACGTGGACAAGGTAAAGGAGGCGCGGCTGTGAGCGATGGGACCCGGCGCACGATCGACAGTCCGGAGTCAGCGCGTTTCAGGAAGACGGACGCTGGCGGATCCGTGGTGTGTGCGACCGTGCTCGGCCTGGGGCGCCTCGTCACTGGCTACTTCATCCTCATTGCCGCCATGGAAGAGCCGAACACTTCCGAGACCTCCGGCCATTCCGGCTTCGCCTCCGGTCTGGCGTTGGGTCTTCGCCGCCATCACCTCGCTGCTGACGCTGTTGTTCGTGAAGGCCGAGTGGTTGCGCTGGTGGTGGTTCGTCGTTCCGATGGCGATGGCCCTCGCGGCAATCCTGAGTCTGACGCTCCTCACACCGCAGGGATGACCACCCTCTCGAGGAATACGACCTCTACCCGTCCAGGTGGAAGCGGTCGGACATGCGCCGCAGCTTCTCCCGTGTGGCTGCTCGTTCCGCGTAGACGATGCTGCGAAGCGTCGAACGGGCGATGGGGTGGTTCCGTACGAGCTGGGGCGCGATCCGCTCGGCTGTCTCCAGCTCGGCCAGGGCCTTTCCCGGTTCCCGTCCCACAACCAGGCTCGCGCGACGTCCATGTGGTGGTGAGCCTGCCGGGAGTTGGGCAGTGACCCGACCAGTACTGGGCTGATACGGCGGTTTATCTCCAGCGCCTTGCCCTGCTTGCCCATTTCCAGAGCCACGCTGATCGCGTGGATCTGCACGTTCCCGGCGGAAGAACGTCAGCGAATGCCGGTCGTACACCGGTGCCCCGACGTACGCGTCCATGCGTTTGGCAGCAGCCTTCGCGTGTCCGATCCGGTCCTCGGCCTCCGAGGCGCGGCCGGCTCGGGCGGCGGAGACCGCAGCTGCAGCGTGCCCAAGGCCCGCACGGCCAGCGGCTCGCCACGGTCGTACTCCTGCTCCACCGAGGTGATCGCCTTGTCCGAGAGCGTCAGAGCGTCGGCCCAGTCAGCCGTCGCCCACATGTCCCAGACCCTCATCCAGTCGGCGACGGCGGGCAGCACCGGATCTCCCGACAACCTGGCTGACCATGCGGCCCGCTCGCAGGCCATGGCGACCAGTTCGGGGTGTCCGAGGGAGCGGGCGGCGGTGTGTGCGAACTTGCAGCACACGGCGTAGATGGCATACACCTCCTCCCGTTCGTGCCCCTCCGACTCCTCCGCCAGGGCACGCGCCTCGCGGAACAGGTCCGGGAGAACCCGGAGAATCGCCACGTTGGAGGCGGTGTCCCGCAGGCGGTGCAGCCGGGTCACCTCACGCCACAGCTGTGATGCGGGCCGCGGAGCTCCGTCGAAGACGGGACGAGGTCGTAGCGGCGCAGCTCGCGCAGGATCGACGAGGCGGCAACCTGCCACTGGCTGTCGTCGGGGGAGCTGCTGTACGGGCGCCCGATCAGGTCGTTCGGACCAAGTCGACGCGCTTGCCGACGCCATGGGGCCGAGGTGGCGGCTGATGGTCTACTTCGGCGCCTACGGGCCCATGCGGCCGGAAGAACAGGCCGCCCTCAGTCGCCCCGACGTCACCCTCGAACCCCTCGGGGTCAAGACCCGTGACGCGGCACCCGAGCTGACCACCGGCCGTCGCGTCGAAGGCGACACGAAGTCGGCGGCCGGAAGGCGAACCGTCTTCCTACCGGCCTTCCTGCACATCGAGGTGAAGCGCCACCTCGACTGGTACGCCGAGAAGGAACCCGACGGGCTCCTGTTCGCCGGAGAGAGGGGCGCTCCCTTCCGCCGGTCCACCTTCGGCCGCAAGTGGCGCAGTGCCCGCGGCCAGGTCGGCCTGCCGGAGGGCTTCCGCTTCTACGACCTCCGGCACACCGGCCATACCCTGTCCACCCAGTCCGGCGCCACGCTCAAGGACACGATGGTCCGCGCCGGCCAGTCCTCGGAGAAGGCGGCGCTGATTTACCAGCACTCCGATGGTGAGCGGCAGCGGGAGGTTGCGTCGGGCATCGACGCCCTGGTGCAGGAGGGACGCCGGAAGATGGAGGAAGCGCGCCGCTCGGCTGCACGAGAGAATTAGGCGGACGTGGGCAGGGCCGGTCGGCCCTGCCCACGTAGCCGTGACGACTGGCCTCCAGCTGGCTTTTGAATTCTCGCAGCAGAAAGGGGCGATCGTTCTTCAGCTGAGAAGTGCCTCGATCGCACTTCGCAGTGATCCGGCGAGCGAGGTCAGGGACGTGGCGGACCCGAGCGCGAGGCTCAGCATCTCCAGGGTCTCGGTGAGGCGGCGGCCGTCCGGCGCCGGCCCGCGTAGCTCCTCGTCAATTCTGGCTACGGCCTGGCGGCAACTGTCGATGCTGTGCACTTCGTCAGCGTGGGTGTCGAGGGCGGCTACCAGCTCGGCGAGTCTGGTCTGTGCAGCCAACAGCCTGGGATCGTCTGCCGCAGTCCCCGAGACTTGGACTTGGCGCATGTCACCACCGACTCTGCCGGTGTTGACCTGGTTGCCGCTGCCGGTGACGTTGGTGCCACCACCAGCGGTTGCTCGACCGAATCTCATGATCAACCTGCCTTCTCGGTTCTGTTTGCCGGACCGCCAGGCATGGGGCCTTGTTGCATGCCGCCGCCCATATTGCCGGTGTTGACCTGGTTGTTGTCGCCGCTGATGAAGTTCTGGGTGATGGCGATGGCCTGACGTTTGAACTCGCCGGTCGCCAGACCATGGTCGGCGAGAAAAGTGCTCACCGTGCTGAACATCCGCGATTGCAGGATCGACACGTAGCGCTGCACGTCCTCGGTCTGGTGCATGTCCTCAGTTGTCTCCCGACCGCAGTGTTCTCTCAGGCTCACCGGCCGGCCGTCGTCTTTCTCGCGGACAGCGGCAGCTGCCGTGGTCACAGCGGTCAGCAGCCCGAGTCCGCGGCCGATGGTCGTGTACACCCGGAACGCGAGCGCCACGGTATCTCCGCATGCGTGGAGCGGTGTTTCTGCCAGTTTCCTGGCGAGATCCCAGCCCCTGGCGGGCGTTACGTTTGCCGAGGGAAGCAGCGGTGCCAGGACGTGGGGGCGGGTGACGAAGTGCAGCGTGTTGCCTTCCAGGGCGGCGTGCGCGAAGACCGTGACGACGATTTGGCCGTCCCAGGCGACGACCTGCGCGGCGAGGTATCTCCGCGAGAAGTGACCGGTGGGCGCATCCCGGGCTTCGGTGCACATCTCAGTGGCCTCCGGCCACTCCGACTTACGGCCGCCGCCTCCACTGCTCTGGCCCAAGCTCTTCCACCGACCCTCGGGGATACTGAGGAACTCGGCCACATCACAGTTGGGCAGGGCATGGGTTTCGACGAGAGCTCCTCGAAGCTCCTCCAGTTCGTCGCGCACCTTGTCGAGCAGCTCGTCCGCCTCGAATTTCTGACTCGTGTCGAGGTCGGACAAGTCGGCTGTAGCCAGGGGCGGGTTGTCTTCCTCGTCCTCACTGGTGCGGGCTGACGTGAGCTGGATACGGGTAGCCCCTTTCGGCCACGAGTCGAGGCCGGCTCCGACGAAGCGGTCCACCCTGCCTTCCCTGCGGTACGCGATGCTTTGCCACTGCTCAGTGACCTTGTGCGCCGTGATTCTCTTGGCGGCGAACGGCGCGAGGAAGGGACGCGTTGCGATGTGTTCGCGGCCGAGACGCAGCGACTGCACGTAGGCGTGGCACGCCCAGCGGTCAAGCAAGTGAACCGCAGTGATAGCGATCAGTAGATGCGGCGCGACATGCGATCCTTCCAGGGCGGCATCGCGCAGCAGTGGGAGATGTGGTTTGACGAGAGTCCAGAGGGCGAATAGTGCCGCAGCGAGAAGGACAGCCGGTACGAGTGCGTTGAAACCCCAGCGCAGAATCGCCCGGCAGGCCCGCCCGGTGAAGAACTGCCACAGCAACACGGTGGCGACAATCGCTGCCAGCCCTCGTGGATGGGAGCCCCCCAGGTAGACCAGCGTTGCCAACAACAGCGCGCCCCGGAGTCGACGCTGCCGTCGTGCTGCAACGCTGTGTGTGAGCACTGGCGCCAGCCCGAATCCGAAGGACGGTGCCGGCCGCTTTCGCGCGTACAACACGTTCGTCAAGGCCCACTGCGCGAGGGACTCGCCGGTGAATTCATCCAGTGTCCGGATAGGACGCGGGGGCCTCCCCTGGATCTTGTCCTGCCAACGTCCGAGCCAGTCCTGTGCTTGCCGGATCCGGTTGACCCGCTCATGTACGGAGCCGGCCAACCCTCGGATGACCGAGTTACTTCTCGGCACGTCGTCCCGTTCCGCGTACTCGGTCCGGGCGGGGCGCTGTCCGGGCACGTAAGCGATGGGCTTTCCGGTCACGGTGTCCACGGGGACTCCGGGGATGGTGTCCGGCTTCTGCGGGCCGGTGGGGTGCTGGCTGCTTCTGTTGGACGCCACCGCTTTCCACGACAGCAGCGGCATCTGCCACCTCCCCCGAGGACGCTTCTTATGAGGACCACACCTTGTGGCACGTGGTCCGTACTTCGCTGGTGAATGACTGTGTCTGCCTCAGAAGCACCTCAGCGTCGGCCGACACGCAGCGATTCCTCGGCGCCTTGAAAGCGGGCGGTAAACGTGCTGCCGCATGCGGCTGACACAGTCGACCCGGCGGAGTGGCCCAAGTCACTCCTGTTGTTGCCTGGCGCCTTGCTCGGCGTGGCTCCCATGGATCGAGGGCGGCGCCGAGGCATCCGTACCGGCGGGAGATGGGGCACCTGGAGGGCACGCCGCCCCTCAAGAGGTCTGGACAACAAGAAAGGCCCCGGTCGCTGACCAGGGCCTTCGTCGAAGAGCGGGTGACGAGAATCGAACTCGCGCTCTGAGCTTGGGAAGCTCATGTTCTACCATTAAACTACACCCGCGAAGCGTGCCGGTGATCAGCGCCGCATCGTCGCACACTCTACCCCATCGCAGGCCCCCGGCGTGTCCGCCGCGGGGCCCGGGTGTCGTTTCGGAGTGTGGATGCGGGTGCGG
Organism: Streptomyces sp. NPDC002911; assembly: GCF_053591835.1. Taxonomy (NCBI): domain Bacteria; kingdom Bacillati; phylum Actinomycetota; class Actinomycetes; order Kitasatosporales; family Streptomycetaceae; genus Streptomyces; species Streptomyces sp. NPDC002911. The sequence continues at coordinate 10,997 of NZ_JBSFUO010000011.1, forward strand.
CTGGCGGGAGTTGGGGGCGTAGCGTGGGTAGCCGGAGTGCCGCGTGGAGTGGCGTCCTGTTCATCCCCTAATGTGGCGGTCTCGTCCATGGCTGGTTGGGGAAGGGACTTGATGGAGTCGATGGAGCGCACCGTCGTACGCTGTGCCGAAGGGCACGTTTTTGCTACCTCGTCGTTTCCGATGCAGCAGCTCGGATCCGGGCGGATCGGTCCCGGGAGGCTCATCCGCTGTCCGCGCTGTGCGCGGTTGAGGCAGGCGGTTCCCGTGGTGTTCGAGCAGCGGTAGAGGGTTTCGTAGGTCCGAGGCAGGCGCGCGCGGGGCGGTCCGGTTGGGGCCGGCTCGCGCGTTCTGCGTATCCTCGGTGCGTGCTTCTCTCAGATAAGGACCTCCGGGCCGAGATCGATGCCGGGCGGGTTCGCATTGACCCGTTCGACGCCTCGATGGTGCAGCCCTCGAGCATCGATGTGCGGCTGGACCGCTACTTCCGGGTGTTCGAGAACCACCGCTATCCGCATATCGATCCCGCCGTCGAGCAGGCGGACCTGACCCGTCAGGTCGAGCCGGACGGCGACGAGGCGTTCATCCTCCACCCCGGCGAGTTCGTCCTGGCGTCGACCTACGAGGTCATCTCCCTTCCCGACGACCTGGCGTCGCGGCTCGAGGGAAAGAGCTCGCTGGGACGGCTCGGGCTGGTGACGCATTCCACGGCCGGGTTCATCGACCCCGGTTTCTCGGGTCATGTGACGCTCGAACTGTCCAATCTGGCGACGTTGCCGATCAAGCTCTGGCCGGGAATGAAGATCGGGCAGCTGTGTATGTTCCGGCTGACTTCTCCCTCTGAATTCCCGTACGGATCCGATCGTTACGGATCGCGTTATCAGGGTCAGCGAGGGCCGACCGCCTCGCGTTCTTTCATGAATTTCCATCGGACACAGGTGTGATGCGGCATGGCTGGTGACGAGCGGGAGAACCTGACGTACGAGACCTTCGGGCACGCCGTACGCGAGCTTGCGCAGTCGGTGGCCGACGACGGTTACGAGCCGGATGTCGTACTGAGCATCGCGCGGGGCGGGGTCTTCGTCGCGGGTGGCCTGGCGTACGCCCTGGACTGCAAGAACATTCATCTGGTGAACGTCGAGTTCTATACAGGGGTCGGGACCACGCTGGAGATGCCGGTCATGCTGGCACCCGTCCCCAACGCCATCGATTTCACGCAGAAGAAGGTCCTCATCGCCGACGATGTCGCTGACACCGGCAAGACGCTGAAGCTGGTCCGCGACTTCTGCATCGACCATGTGGCCGAGGTGCGCAGCGCGGTCATCTACGAGAAGCCGCATTCCCTCGTGCAATGTGAGTACGTGTGGAAGAAGACCGATCAGTGGATCAACTTCCCGTGGAGCGTGGAGAAGCCCGTCGTGCGTCGTGAGGGTCAGGTTCTCGACTCCTAGGGCATACGCAACGCGACGCGGGACGGACATGTGGGAGGGCCCCGGTGCCATGCACCGGGGCCCTCCCACATGTCCGTCCAGAATCAGATGGTGCCGAGCTTGATGATCGCGAGCAGTGCGATCAGCTGGATCGCCGAGGCCCCCAGGGCCTTCGGCCACGGCAGGTCGTGCGACTTGCTCACCATCGAGGTGAACAGCGCGCCGGCGGCCAGCCAGGTGATCCAGCCGAGGATCTGCACCAGGGAGTTCTCGCCGCCGAGGAAGAGGGCGAAGACCAGGCGCGGGGCGTCCGTGATCGACATGATGAGCATCGACAGGCCCACGGTCGGCTGCCAGGAGCCCGTGCCGCCGAGCTGGCGGGCCAGGGTGTGGGTGACCGCGCCGAGGACCAGCCCGCCGATCACGAAGCCGATGCCCGTGAAGATCACGTACGGGGCGACCGTGGAGACCTCCGCGTGGATCGCCTCGTCGCGCGCCTGGTCGAAGCCGAAGAGCGCGAGCAGGCCGTAGATGAACGTGACCGTGAGCGCGGTGCCCCAGACGGGGAAGTCGCGCATCTGCCAGAACGTCGGTCCCGGCCGCGTCACGATGCCGCGCAGCAGCTGCTTCCAGTGCAGTCTGGGCCCCGAGGGCTGTGCGGGGGCCTGACCGGCCTGGTAGGTGTTCCCGTCGCCGTACGGGTCCTCGTTGATGCTGAACGCCTGGGTGTGCCCCGGGGCGTTGGCATACGGGTCCTGCTGCGAGGGCTGGTGGTATGCGTCGCCGAAGTACTCCGGTTCGCCGTGCCCGCCTGCGTGCCCGTTCCCACCCCCGTGTCCGTTGCCGCTGTGCCCGCCGCTGTACGGGGCGCCCTGGGGGCCTCCGTACGGTGCGCCGTTGCCTCCTTGCGGGGGCCACGACTGCCCGCCGTGCGGCGGCGGTGATGCCTGCGCGCCGTACGGCTGTTGCTGCTGCGGGTGTTGTTGCGGTGTGCGGTTGTCCCGGCCGCGTCCGATCCTGAATCCAGCCACACATCGAACGTACCTGGTCCGTGTGGGCGCGGTGTGAGGGCCGGGGGATCACAGGGCCCATTGCGGCCTAGCTGTGACATCCCCTAGGGGGACCCTGGGGGGCCTGCGCTACCCCGGAGAGGGCCTCAGCCGCACCCCGGGACACGCGGAAGCGGCCGACACTGCCCCCTGGCAGGTCCGGCCGCTTCCGCGGTGGGAGACAGCTACTGAACGGGTTCCGGTTCGGGCTGGTCGGCGGTGTCCGTCTCGCCCGCCGGGTCCGCGGGTGTCTTCACCGACTCCAGGAGCAACTGGGAGACGTCGACGACCTGGATGGATTCCTTGGCCTTGCCCTCGTTCTTCTTGCCGTTGACCGAGTCGGTCAGCATGACGAGGCAGAACGGGCAGGCGGTGGAGACGATGTCGGGATTGAGGGAGAGGGCTTCGTCGACACGCTCGTTGTTGACGCGCTTGCCGATCCGCTCCTCCATCCACATCCGGGCACCACCGGCGCCGCAGCAGAAGCCGCGCTCCTTGTGGCGGTGCATCTCCTCGTTCCGCAGACCCGGGACCTTCGCGATGATCTCGCGCGGGGGCGTGTAGATCTTGTTGTGACGGCCCAGGTAACAGGGGTCGTGGTAAGTGATCAGACCCTCGACCGGCGTCACCGGGATCAGCTTGCCCTCGTCCACCAGGTGCTGGAGCAGTTGCGTGTGGTGGATGACCTCGTACTCGCCGCCGAGCTGCGGGTACTCGTTCGCGATGGTGTTGAAGCAGTGCGGGCAGGTCGCGACGATCTTCTTCGACGACTTGGGCTTCTTCGTCTCCGGCTCGTCGTCATCTTCGCCGAACGCCATGTTCAGCATCGCGACGTTCTCCTGGCCGAGCTGCTGGAACAGCGGCTCGTTGCCGAGGCGGCGGGCGGAGTCACCGGTGCACTTCTCGTCGCCGCCCATGATCGCGAACTTGACGCCCGCGATGTGCAGGAGCTCCGCGAAGGCCTTCGTCGTCTTCTTGGCGCGGTCCTCGAGGGCGCCGGCACACCCGACCCAGTACAGGTAGTCGATCTCGCTGAGGTCCTCGACGTCCTTGCCGACGATCGGGACCTCGAAGTCGACCTCCTTGGTCCACTCGACGCGCTGCTTCTTGGCAAGCCCCCAGGGGTTGCCCTTCTTCTCCAGGTTCTTGAGCATCGTGCCCGCCTCGGACGGGAACGCGGACTCGATCATCACCTGGTAGCGGCGCATGTCGACGATGTGGTCGATGTGCTCGATGTCGACCGGGCACTGCTCCACGCACGCACCGCAGGTGGTGCAGGACCACAGCACGTCCGGGTCGATGACGCCGTTCTCCTCGACGGTGCCGATGAGGGGGCGCTCGGCCTCCGCGAGAGCGGCCGCGGGCACGTCCTTGAGCTGCTCCTCGGTGGCCTTCTCGTTCCCCTCCATGTCCTTGCCGCCGCCGGCCAGCAGATACGGCGCCTTGGCGTGCGCGTGGTCGCGCAGGGACATGATCAGGAGCTTCGGGGAGAGCGGCTTGCCGGTGTTCCAGGCGGGACACTGCGACTGGCAGCGGCCGCACTCGGTGCACGTGGAGAAGTCGAGGATGCCCTTCCAGGAGAACTGTTCGACCTGGGAGACACCGAAGGTGTCGTCCTCGCCCGGGTCCTCCCAGTCGATCTCCTTGCCGCCGCTGGTCATCGGCTGCAGCGCGCCCAGAGCGACGGCGCCGTCGGCGTCGCGCTTGAACCAGATGTTCGGGAAGCCGAGGAAGCGGTGCCAGGCGACACCCATGTTGGTGTTGAGCGAGACCGTGATCACCCAGATCAGCGAGGTGCCGATCTTGATCATCGCGGTGAAGTAGATCAGGTTCTGCAGCGTGCCGAGCGCGAGGCCCTTGAAGGCGAGCACCAGGGGATACGAGACGAAGTAGGCGGCCTCGTAGCCCTCGACGTGGTGGATCGCGCCTTCCAGCCCGCGCAGGGCCAGGATCGCCAGGCCGATGACGAGGATGACGTACTCGACGAAGTACGCCTGCCAGGCCTTCGAGCCCGCGAAGCGGGACTTGCGGCCGGCTCGCGAGGGCAGGTTCAGCAGTCGGATGGCCATCAGGGTGACGATGCCGAGCACGGTCATGATGCCGATGAACTCGATGTACATCTCGAACGGCAGCCAGCCACCGACGATCGGCAGCACCCAGTCGGCCTGGAAGAGCTGTCCGTATGCCTGGAGCAGCGTCGGCGGCAGGGTCAGGAAGCCGATCGCGACGAACCAGTGGGCGAAGCCCACGATCCCCCACCGGTTCATCCGGGTGTGGCCGAGGAATTCCTTGACCAGGGTGATCGTGCGCTGCTTGGGGTCGTCGGTGCGGCTGCCTGCCGGCACCGGCTGTCCGAGACGGACGAACCGGTAGATCTGCGCGACGGCTCGGGCGATGAGCGCAACGCCGACGACAGTCAGCACCAGCGACACGATGATCGCGGCGAGTTGCATGTGGGGGCTCCTCGGGCCTGCGAGGGTGGGATCCAGCGCGTACAAGCGATTACTAAGCAGTAACTTAATCAGTCTGTGCTGACACTATCCACTTATTCCGCCACGCTGTAGCCGGGCGGGCGGTGATCTGTGTCGCTCAGGCGGGCCTTCCCTGGGCGGTGCAGCCGGCGCAGTGCCGCGTACAGCGTGATGCCTGCGGATTGCATCAGGATCGCCAGGTCGAGCCCAGTCCCATGATGCTCTGCGTAGTGCGCGTCGAGGAGGGCGGGTTCGTCCCAGGGCATTCCTGAGCGGGCACGCACCTGGGCCAGGCCGGTCAGACCGGGCCGCAGGCTCTGCCGGCGACGCCCGGTGGCCGGTCCCAGGAGGGCGGTTTCTTCCGGGGTGAGGGGGGCCGGGCCGACGAGGGAGAGTTCTCCTCCTACGACGTGGGGCAGTCGGGACAGCAGGTCGAGCCGGAGCCGCCGGGTGCGCAGCGAGCGGAGCACGAAGGGGCGGCCGCCGAGTCCGATCCGGGTCTCGCGCCTCACTACGCCGGTCCTCCGGGTCCGCAGGGCGAGGGTCAGGGCGGCGAAGGCCAGCGCGGGGGCCGCCAGGAGCAGGAGGGCGGAACCGAGCGCCAGGTCCAGGGACCGCTTCGCGGTCACGGCCGCCAGTGTGCCGGCCACGCGGTCGGCCGCCGCGCCCGCCGCCCTGGCCGCCGCCGACACGGCGGCATGCCGTGTCCTTCGTGCCGCACTCTGCTTCACGTTCCGCATTGCACCTGCCTGGGCTCGGTGACGTGACGGTATGACCGTCTCGACGCATTTTGTGACAGAACGATCCCACGGTGCGATGGTGGGGGTGCGTGTGCGACGTGCGGCGCATGCCGGGTGTCGCGGATCGCGGAAGTCCCGGCAGGTCTTCGTCGCGGCCTGAACTTTGAAAACGCCTGTTCAGCGCCCTTGTGAGCACATAAGTTGAGCGTAAGTGGCTCAGGTCCTTTGACTCCAGGGTGGGTGTCATGCATCCTTGAGCCAGATCCACTCAAGTAGTCAGTTGGAGGAATTGAAATGGCACGTGCGGTCGGCATCGACCTGGGCACGACTAACTCCGTCGTCAGCGTTCTCGAAGGCGGCGAGCCCACCGTCATCACCAACGCCGAAGGCGCCAGGACCACGCCGTCCGTCGTCGCCTTCGCGAAGAACGGCGAGGTGCTCGTCGGCGAGGTCGCCAAGCGCCAGGCGGTCACGAACGTCGACAGGACGATCCGTTCGGTCAAGCGCCACATGGGCACTGACTGGAAGATCGACCTCGACGGGAAGAGCTTCAACCCGCAGCAGATGAGTGCCTTCATCCTGCAGAAGCTGAAGCGCGACGCCGAGGCGTACCTGGGCGAGAAGGTCGCCGACGCGGTGATCACCGTTCCGGCGTACTTCAACGACTCGGAGCGCCAGGCGACCAAGGAGGCCGGCGAGATCGCGGGCCTGAACGTCCTTCGTATCGTCAACGAGCCCACCGCGGCCGCGCTGGCGTACGGGCTCGACAAGGACGACCAGACGATCCTCGTCTTCGACCTCGGTGGCGGCACCTTCGACGTGTCCCTCCTGGAGATCGGCGACGGCGTCGTCGAGGTGAAGGCCACCAACGGTGACAACCACCTCGGTGGTGACGACTGGGACCAGCGGGTCGTCGACTACCTGGTGAAGCAGTTCGCCAACGGGCACGGCGTGGACCTGTCCAAGGACAAGATGGCTCTCCAGCGTCTCCGTGAGGCCGCGGAGAAGGCGAAGATCGAGCTCTCGTCCTCGACCGAGACCACGATCAACCTGCCCTACATCACGGCATCCGCCGAGGGCCCGCTGCACCTGGACGAGAAGCTCACGCGCTCTCAGTTCCAGCAGCTGACCGCGGACCTCCTGGACCGCTGCAAGAACCCGTTCCACAACGTCATCAAGGACGCGGGCATCCAGCTCTCCGAGATCGACCACGTCGTTCTCGTCGGTGGCTCGACCCGTATGCCGGCCGTCGCCGAGCTCGTCAAGGAGCTCACGGGCGGTCAGGACGCCAACAAGGGTGTGAACCCGGACGAGGTCGTCGCCATCGGCGCCTCGCTCCAGGCCGGTGTCCTCAAGGGTGAGGTCAAGGACGTCCTGCTCCTCGACGTGACCCCGCTGTCCCTCGGCATCGAGACCAAGGGAGGGATCATGACGAAGCTCATCGAGCGCAACACCACGATCCCGACCAAGCGCTCCGAGATCTTCACGACGGCCGAGGACAACCAGCCGTCCGTGCAGATCCAGGTCTACCAGGGCGAGCGCGAGATCGCGGCGTACAACAAGAAGCTCGGGATGTTCGAGCTCACCGGTCTGCCGCCGGCCCCGCGCGGTGTGCCGCAGATCGAGGTCGCGTTCGACATCGACGCCAACGGCATCATGCACGTCGCTGCCAAGGACCTCGGCACCGGCAAGGAGCAGAAGATGACCGTCACCGGTGGCTCCTCGCTGCCGAAGGACGAAGTCAACCGGATGCGCGAAGAGGCCGAGCAGTACGCCGACGAGGACCACCGCCGTCGCGAGGCCGCCGAGTCCCGCAACCAGGGCGAGCAGCTCGTCTACCAGACGGAGAAGTTCCTCAAGGACAACGAGGACAAGGTCCCCGGCGACGTCAGGACGGAGGTGGAGACCGCGCTCACCGAGCTGAAGGAGAAGCTCAAGGGCGAGGACACCGCCGAGATCCGTACCGCCACCGAGAAGGTCGCGGCCGTCTCCCAGAAGCTCGGCCAGGCGATGTACGCCAACGCCGAGAGCGCGGCGCCGGGCGCCGAGGCGCCGGGTAACGGTCAGACCAAGGCCGACGACGACGTCGTCGACGCCGAGATCGTGGACGACGAGAAGGACACGAAGGGCGGTGCGGCGTGACCGAGGAGACTCCGGGCTTCGACGAGAAGCCTGACGTCCCCTCCGGCGCCGATGCCGACGACGCCGAGCCGAAGGCCGCCACCGCCTCCGAGGAGGAGGCGGCGTCGGCCCCGGCCGGGGACGTACAGCAGACAGCGGCTCTGACGGCACAGCTGGACCAGGTCCGTACCGCGCTCAGCGAGCGCACGGGCGACCTCCAGCGGCTCCAGGCCGAGTACCAGAACTACCGTCGCCGCGTCGAGCGCGACCGGGTCACGGTCAAGGAGGTCGCGGCCGCGGGCCTGCTGTCCGAGCTCCTGCCCGTGCTCGACGACGTCGGCCGGGCACGGGAGCACGGCGAGCTCGTCGGCGGCTTCAAGTCGGTGGCCGAATCCCTGGAGATGGTCGTCGCGAAGCTGGGCCTCCAGCAGTTCGGCAAGGAGGGCGAGCCCTTCGACCCGACGATCCACGAGGCCCTGATGCACTCGTACGCGCCGGACGTCACCGAGACGACCTGCGTGGCGATCCTGCAGCCCGGGTACCGCATCGGGGAGCGCACCATCCGCCCCGCGCGGGTGGCCGTGGCCGAGCCGCAGCCGGGCGCCACGCCCGCGGCGGCGAAGGAAGAGAAGGCAGACGACGAGGAGAGCGGTGGCACCGAAGAGGTCTGACATTCCGTCCGACCACTGCGGTGAACACCCACGGGGCGTGCGGCCGGCCACAGGGCCGGCCGCACGGCCTGTCGTCCGGAAGGAGGGACGTCGATGAGCACGAAGGACTTCGTCGAGAAGGACTACTACAAGGTTCTCGGCGTCCCCAAGGACGCCACCGACGCCGAGGTCAAGAAGGCGTACCGGAAACTCGCCCGCGAGAACCACCCGGACGCCAACAAGGGTGACGCCAAGGCCGAGGAGCGCTTCAAGGAGATCTCAGAGGCGAACGACATCCTCGGTGATCCCAAGAAGCGCAAGGAGTACGACGAGGCGCGCGCCCTCTTCGGCAGCGGAGGCTTCCGAGCGGGCCCCGGCGGTGCGGGCGGCAACTTCAACTTCGACCTGGGCGACCTCTTCGGGGGCGCCCCGGGCAGCGGCCAGAGTCCGGGCGCCGGCGGCTTCGGCGGAGGCGGCGGCGGTCTGGGCGATGTCTTCGGCGGACTGTTCAACCGCGGCGGCGCGGGCACACGGGTCCAGCCGAAGCGCGGCCAGGACATCGAGTCCGAGGTGACGCTCAGCTTCACCGAGGCGGTCGACGGGGCCACGGTCCCGCTGCGGATGTCCAGCCAGGCTCCCTGCAAGGCGTGTTCGGGCACCGGCGACAAGAACGGCACCCCGAGGGTCTGTCCGACCTGCGTCGGCACCGGCCAGGTGTCGCGCGGCACCGGCGGCGGATTCTCGCTGACCGATCCCTGCGTGGACTGCAAGGGCAGGGGCCTCATCGCCCAGGACCCCTGCGACGTCTGCAAGGGCAGCGGCCGGGCGAAGTCGGCCCGCACGATGCAGGTCAGGATCCCCGCAGGGGTGCTGGACGGCCAGCGGATCCGGCTGCGCGGCAAGGGCGGCCCGGGCGAGCGCGGCGGCCCGGCCGGCGACCTCTACGTCGTCGTCCATGTCGACGCCCACCCGGTCTTCGGCCGCAAGGGCGACAATCTCACCGTCACCGTGCCCGTCACCTTCCCGGAGGCGGCGCTCGGCGGCGAGGTGAAGGTCCCCACGCTCGGCGGTCCTCCGGTCACCCTGAAACTTCCGCCCGGCACGTCCAACGGACGTACGATGCGGGCCCGGGGCAAGGGCGCCGTTCGCAAGGACGGCACTCGGGGTGACCTCCTGGTCACCGTGGAGGTGTTCGTACCCACGGACCTCGGCGCGGACGCCCAGGACGCGCTGGAGGCCTACCGGAAGGCGACCGCGGGGGAGGACCCGCGGGCGGAGCTGTTCCAGGCTGCGAAGGGAGCTTGAGATGGACGGCCGTCGACGCAATCCGTACCAGCTGACCGACGAATCACCGGTCTACGTGATCTCGATTGCGGCCCAGCTCTCGGGCCTGCACCCGCAGACACTGCGCCAGTACGACCGCCTCGGCCTGGTCTCGCCCGACCGTACGGCCGGGCGCGGCCGGCGCTATTCGGCACGTGACATCGAACTGCTGCGCACCGTGCAGCAGTTGTCACAGGACGAGGGCATCAACCTCGCGGGAATCAAGCGCATCATCGAGTTGGAGAACCAGGTCGCCGCGCTCCAGCAGCACGTCGCCGAGCTCTCGGCAGCGGTGGACGGCGCGGCCGTGGCCATGCAGCAGCGCGAGGCCCAGGTGCACGCTTCCTACCGTCGGGACCTCGTGCCGTACCAGGACGTACAGCAGACCAGCGCACTGGTGGTCTGGCGGCCCAAGCGGCCGAAGGACTGAGGCGTTCCGCCCGCTGTCGGTGTCCGCAGTCCGTCGCGGCCCGCTCCCGGAGTTCAGGCTCCGGGGGCGGGCCGTTGCTCTGCCGCCCCGGTGCCACCGTCGGCGATGCCCGACCGCACCAGGAGCGCTCCGAGGTGGGTGCGGCTGTGGGCGCCGAGCGTCTGCGTGAGCTTGGAGATGTGGGAGCGGCAGGTACGGACGCTGATGCCCAGCTTCCGGGCCACGACGTCGTCGACGTGACCCTCGACCAGCAGGCGGGCGATGCTCTGCTGGACGGCCGTGACCTGGGCGCCGGGCGCGGCCGAGGGCAGTTGCTGCGCGAAGGGGACGGCCTGGGCCCAGAGCACCTCGTAGACCTGCACGAGGTAGGCGACCAGGGCGGGATGGCGGAGTTGCAGTGCCGTGGCTCGATCCGGCGTCGCGGGGATGAACGCGACGTCGCGGTCGAAGATGATCAGCCTTTCCACCGTCTGCTCGGTGGTCCGCACCTGCAGGTGGTCGGTGGATATCTGGCCCAGGTAGTCCCTGATGTTGGTGCTGTAGCGGGCCGGGTGCTGGTAGATGTGCCGGAGCCGGGCGCCGTGCCCGATGGCGGCCCTGGCGTTGGCGATCGCCCACCGCATCCCGTTCAGCGGCCGGTTGCTTCCCGGCTGGGCGGTGAGGACCTGTTCGGTGGCGGAGGCACTCGCCTCGCGCAGAGCCGCCTCGATCGCGGGCCGCCCTTCGAGCACCGTGATCGCCAGGTCGGGGTCGGCGCTGGCGACACCGGCCAGGGGCGCCAGCGATCGGCTGAGCGCGGCGGCGAGCTGCACGCGCTCGTCCAGCTCGCGGGTGAGGGGCTGGAGCAGGTGGGCCAGGGCGGCGGACGGGGGCACGGGACGCATATATGTGTCGTCCCGCGGATCGGGGTGCACGACGGCCATGTCGATCAGACACGGCACCGCGGCGAGCGCGGCCCTGGGGATACGCCCGGCGCGCACCGCCTCCTCGTACAGCCGGACGGCCGGGGCGCAGAGTGTCCTCGAACCGTGCGGATGCGCTTGGTTTGCCTCATCCGTGGTGATTTGGTGACCCCTCACTTTGTGCAGTGCAACAAGATGACGGTGGTGGAAGCTCGGCGGTGGGGGGAGTGTGGGTGGTGTTGCGGGGGTCGCCGATCTTCCCCTTCGGTGTGGGGCGTGGCCGCGCTCCCTTCCGTTGCGCGACTGCGCCTGCCGGCCCGGGGGTGGGGATGTCCGGGGAAACCGTCAGGTCAGGAGTCCTGGTCCAGGATTCCTGACCTGGCGATGAGGTAGCCGAGTTGGGCGCGGCTGGTGCTGCCGAGTGTGGCGGACAGCTTGGCGACGTGCGCCCGGCAGGTGCGGACGTTCATGCCGAGACGGCGGGCTATGGAATCGTCCACGTGTCCCTCGACGAGGAGTTGGGCTATGGAACGCTGAACACCGCTGATGCCCTTGGGCGGTGGATCGTACCGGACCTCCCCGAGCAGCGGTGACGCGCGGCTCCAGAGCTGTTCGAAGACCTTCACCAGGTAGTTGACCAGGCCCGGGTGCCGGAGTTCGAGGGCGACCCCGTCGTCGTTCTGGGCGGGGATGAAGGCCACGGTCCGGTCGAAGACGAGGAGGCGCTCGATGAGTTCCTCCAGGGTGCGGATCTCCACCTTGTCCTGGGACAGGCGCGCCGCGTAGGCGAGTGTCCCCTGGCTGTGCCGGACGGTGTGCTGGTAGAGCGTGCGCATGCTGACGCCCCGGTCGACCACCGACAGGGCGCGTTCCAGGCCTTCGCTGAGGCGGTCCTCGCCGCGGTCTCCACCCGGCTGGACGGTGAGTACCTCCGTGCGGCACTCGGCGGTGGCCAGGTCGAGTGCGGCGTTGATCCTGTTGACACCCTCCAGCACCGTGATGGCGTGGGTGGTCGGCGGGTCCTGGGCGCTGATGTCCATGAAGGGCTCGAAGGACTCGGTCAGCGCGACGGAACGCCGCCTGCGTTCCTTGATCTCGCGCTCTATGGGATGCAGGCGCTGGGCCAGGGCCGCGGACGGAGGAACCGGGCGGAGCCAGGCCGTGTCGTCCGGATCCGGGTGCAGGAGCGCGAAATCCATCAGGCAGGGGGCCGGGTCGACTTCGGCGCGGGAGATCCGACCGGAACGAAGAGCGCTGGCATAGAGACGTTTTCCCTCGTCGCACAGCTCGGTGACCCCGTGGGGATGTGTCCCTGTTGCGTCGCTTGTACCCATATCTCCACCCCCCAGGTTCCTGAACATGCAGGAACATGATGCATCGTCCTGGTGGCGTTGTGTGGCCCGGGTGAGACATCGTCGTGGATGCGGGGGAGAGGAATCCACAAGTGAGGACGAAGCCGACTATGGATAAGCGAAAGCTTCGCTCAGTGCTTGCCGCCGCTTTCGTCGCGGCCCTGGGCTTCGGCGTGGCAGGCGGCCTGGCCGGCGGCGCGTCCGGGCCCGGTCAGGTCAGCTGGTCGGAGCAGGCGTCTGCTCCGGGTGAGATCAGCTGGGGTATGCCCGCGTCCGATCCGGGTGAGATCAGCTGGGGTGTGCCTGCGTCCGATCCGGGTGAGATCAGCTGGGGTGTGCCCGTGTCCGGTGAGATCAGCTGGTCCGTGGAAGCGGTCGCTGCTTCCGGCGAGATCAGCTGGAGCGCGCCGGCAGGCGTAGCGAGCGCATGACCACGCCCCCGGACGACCGCACCTTCCGGCGGGAGATGGCCACGGCCTATCGGTCAGGGTGGCATTTCATCGATCTGCTCACGGCACTTACCCGCCAGGGCGATTCGTTGATGGTCACCCTGTTCGGAGAGCCGATTCTGGTCGTGATGGAAACGGATGACGATATTCGTGCCTATCGCTGTCTTCGCCGGCCTCGCGGAGCGCCACAACCTGTTCGCTGTGCCGTGAGGTACGGCATGATTTTCGTGAATCTCGATCAGCGCGACCACGAGCTGTTCGAACAAGAAGCCATTTCCGCCACCCCCCGCAGTGCCTGAACGATTCCCCCGTCGTTCCATATCGTTCCGGCACTTCCCCCACACAGCGGCGCCATCGTGACCTGAACACGATGGCGCCGTTGTGCTGCCCGGAAACAGCTTGAATTGCTCAGCCCTCAGCCCTCAGTCCCAGTCCTCAGCCCTCAGGCCTTTCCGAGAGCCCTGTCGACGGCGATCTCGATGACGATGCGCTCGGGGTTGTGCCGCGGGGTGCGCTCGTAGCGCTCCGCGTAGCGGCGTACCGCGTCCTGGACCTCGTCGGGCTCCGTACGGACCACCGCCCGGCCCTCCAGGGTCGCCCAGCGGCGCCCCTGCATCTGGCAGACCGCGACCCGTGCCCCTTCCGGGCCCGCCGCCAGGACATGGGCGGCTTTTCGTGTGTTCCTGCCGGTGATGACGCGGGCGGTGCGCGTCTCCGGGTCGTACGTCACCCCCACGGGTACCACATGCGGTGTGCCGTCAGGGCGGAGTGTGGTCAAGGTGCACACATGGCGTTCCCGCCAGAAGGCGAGGTACTCGGGGCCGGGGTCGCGTACGTCAGGCATGGGGCCAGCCTAGATCCAGGGTGGCCCGGGTTCCGAGGTGGCACCGTTTCAGCCTTGAGTGGAATAGACTCAACTTTGTACCCGTTGTCAGGGTCAAAGTCCGTGAAGTACCAGCACGAGGAGGAGACAGCGCCCGTGGACGCCGAGCTGACCAACAAGAGCCGGGACGCCCTCAACGCGGCCACCAGCAGGGCCGTCAAGGACGGACATCCGGACCTGACCCCCGGGCATCTGCTGCTTGCACTGCTCGCGGGCGAGGACAACGCGAACATCATCGACCTGCTGGCGGCGGCCGAGGCCGATCAGGTCGCCGTACGCGAGGAGACCGAGCGGCTTCTGGGCGCGCTGCCCAGCGTCACCGGGTCGACCGTCGCGCCGCCGCAGCCGAGCCGGGACCTGCTCTCCGTCCTCGCCGACGCCGACCAGCGGGCCAAGGAGCTCGGCGACGACTACCTCTCCACCGAGCACCTGCTGATCGCGGTCGCGGCGACGGGTGGCCGTGCCGGTGAGATCCTCGACGGACAGGGAGCCAGTGCCGAGAAGCTGCTGGACGCGTTCGAGAAGAGCAGGGGAGGGCGCCGGGTGACCACTCCCGACCCCGAGGGCCAGTACAAGGCCCTGGAGAAATTCGGCACCGACTTCACGGCCGCCGCGCGCGAGGGCAAGCTGGACCCGGTCATCGGCCGGGACCAGGAGATCCGTCGCGTCGTACAGGTGCTGTCGCGCCGTACGAAGAACAACCCGGTGCTCATCGGTGAGCCCGGCGTCGGCAAGACGGCCGTCGTCGAAGGGCTCGCCCAGCGCATCGTCAAGGGCGACGTCCCCGAGTCCCTGCGGAACAAGCGGCTCGTCTCCCTGGACCTCGGCGCGATGGTCGCCGGCGCCAAGTACCGCGGTGAGTTCGAGGAACGCCTCAAGACGGTCCTCTCCGAGATCAAGGAGAGCGACGGGCAGATCATCACCTTCATCGACGAGCTGCACACCGTCGTCGGCGCGGGCGCCGGCGGCGACTCCGCGATGGACGCGGGCAACATGCTCAAGCCGATGCTCGCCCGTGGTGAACTCCGCATGGTCGGCGCCACGACGCTCGACGAGTACCGCGAGCGCATCGAGAAGGACCCCGCCCTGGAGCGCCGCTTCCAGCAGGTCATGGTCGCCGAGCCGTCCGTCGAGGACACCATCGCGATCCTGCGTGGCCTCAAGGGCCGCTACGAGGCGCACCACAAGGTCCAGATCGCCGACTCCTCACTGGTGGCCGCCGCGACGCTCTCCGACCGCTACATCACCTCCCGGTTCCTTCCCGACAAAGCCATCGACCTCGTCGACGAGGCTGCCTCCCGGCTCCGTATGGAGATCGACTCCTCACCCCTGGAGATCGACGAGCTCCAGCGGTCCGTCGACCGGCTGCACATGGAGGAGCTGGCGCTCAAGAACGAGACCGACGCGGGTTCCAGGCAGCGCCTGGAGAAGATCCGCCGCGACCTCGCCGACAAGGAGGAGGAGCTGCGCGGTCTCACCGCCCGCTGGGAGAAGGAGAAGCAGGGCCTGAACCGCGTCGGTGAGCTCAAGGAACGCCTCGACGAGCTGCGCGGCCAGGCCGAACGCGCCCAGCGAGACGGTGACTTCGACACCGCGTCCAAGCTGCTGTACGGGGAGATCCCCGGCTTGGAGCGTGAGCTGGCCGAAGCGGACGAGGCCGAGCAGGAGGCCGCCAAGGACACCATGGTGAAGGAGGAGGTCGGCCCGGACGACATCGCCGACGTCGTCGGCGCCTGGACCGGCATCCCGGCCGGACGCCTCCTGGAGGGCGAGACCCAGAAACTGCTGCGGATGGAGTCCGAGCTGGGCAGGCGGCTGATCGGCCAGACCGAGGCCGTGCGGTCCGTGTCGGACGCCGTACGCCGCACGCGTGCGGGGATCGCCGACCCCGACCGGCCCACCGGTTCGTTCCTCTTCCTCGGTCCGACCGGGGTCGGCAAGACGGAGCTGGCCAAGGCGCTCGCGGACTTCCTGTTCGACGACGAGCGGGCCATGATCCGCATCGACATGAGCGAGTACAGCGAGAAGCACAGTGTCGCCCGGCTCGTCGGGGCCCCGCCCGGCTACGTCGGCTACGAAGAGGGCGGCCAGCTCACGGAGGCGGTCCGCCGCCGCCCGTACAGCGTCGTGCTGCTGGACGAGGTCGAGAAGGCCCACCCCGAGGTCTTCGACATCCTGCTCCAGGTGCTCGACGACGGCCGGCTCACCGACGGGCAGGGCCGGACGGTGGACTTCCGCAACACCATCCTGATCCTCACGTCGAACCTGGGCAGCCAGTTCCTGGTCGATCCCCTGACCGAGCCCGAGGCGAAGAAGGAGCGGGTCCTGGGGGTCGTGCGGGCCTCGTTCAAGCCGGAGTTCCTCAACCGGCTCGACGACCTGGTCGTCTTCTCCGCCCTGTCCGGTGACGAGCTGGCCCACATCGCGGGGCTCCAGGTGGCCCGTCTCGCCGGCCGGCTGGCCGACCGCCGGATCCACCTCGACGTCACCCCGGACGCCCTGGCCTGGCTGGCCGAGGAGGGCAACGACCCGGCGTACGGCGCCCGGCCGCTGCGCCGGCTCATCCAGACCGCGATCGGCGACCGGCTCGCGAAGGAGATCCTCGCGGGCGAGGTCAAGGACGGCGACACGGTCCGGGTGGAACGGGCCGGTGACGGACTGATCGTGGGAACCGCCCCGGAGGCGAAGACCCTCTAGACGCCTACGGTGGCGCGGTGCCCTGTGTCCCCGGCCGGAAGACCTTGAGTCCCGGCCGGGGACACACGTGTGTGCACGGCTCGTTCCCTCTGCAAGGGTGCATCCGGCACGCATCGTTGGTGGAATCGCCCACGAAATTGCGCCGATTTTTTATTCCGTGGCTGAATGACAGGTGTGATCCAATCCGGACCATTGTTCTGGTACCGGGTCGATACATATTCGTGTCCTCGGGGGGAGCCGAGACGGCCGGTGTACGAGTGATCGTGTCGCGCGCGATACGGAGACACTCCGTTCTTTTCGCGGCGGCGACGGTGGTCGTCCCGAATGGGGAAACCGCTAAGGTACGCGCATGACGGAGCGGATTCTCGGCGAGGTGAGCGCGGAGCCGAATGATCGCAGAAGTGACAGTCTCATTCGCCTCAGCGAATTCCGTACCCTGTGGGCGGCTTCCGCCCAGTCGGTGCTGGGCGATCAGCTGGCGCGGGTGGCGCTGTCGCTGCTGGTGTTCGAACGCACCGAGTCGGCCGGCTGGACCGCGGCGACCTATGCGTTGACGACCCTGCCCGCCCTGCTGTCCGGGGTGCTCCTCTCCGGTCTCGCCGACCGTTTCCCCCGGCGTACGGTCATGATCGGGTGCGACCTGGTGCGCGCCGTCCTCGTCGGACTGATGGCCCTGCCCGGCACGCCCTTGCCGCTACTGGCCGGGCTGCTGGTGCTGGCGCAGCTCACCGAGGCGCCGTTCGGGGCGTCGCAGGGAGCCCTGATGCCGGCCGTCCTGGGTGAGCGCCTGTACGAGCAGGGGCAGCGGGTCATGCTGATCACCCACCAGGCCGGACAGCTGGTCGGCTTCGCAGTCGGCGGGGTCGTCGTCGTATGGCTGGGCAGCAATCTCTCCCTGGGGCTGAACGCGGCGACGTTCCTGATCTCCGCGGCCCTGATCAGGCTGGGTGTGAAGGCGCGGCCGGTGGAGACCGGAACCGACGCGCGGCCGAAGCGGATGCACACCCGGGTGAGGAGGGCCGTCGCACTGATCTGGTCGGACCCCCGGCTGCGGTCGCTGGTCGCGCTCGGCTGGCTGGCGGGGTTCATCGTGCTGCCGGAAGGCCTGGCCGCCCCCTTCGCGGAGGAGGCCGGCGGGAGCGCCGCGTCGGTGGGGCTGCTGCTCGCCGCGCATCCCGCCGGAATGATCCTGGGCGCGTCCCTCCTGGGACGGGCGGGCTTCGGCGTCGAGCGGCGCCGGAGGCTGCTCGGGCCCCTGGCGGTGGGTGCGAACCTTCCGCTGGTCGTCTACTGGGCGGGCCCCGGCGTGGGGGTGGCCCTGCTGGTGCTCCTGGTGTCGGGTGTCTTCTCCGCCTACCAGATCACCGCAGGTGCGACCTTCGTCCTGCTCACCCCGTCCGGCCAGCGCGGTCAGGCACTGGGGCTGGCCAGGTCGGGGCTGACCGCCATGCAGGGGATCGGCGTCGCGGCGGGCGGCCTGGCGGCGGAGCTGTCCTCCTCCTCGGCCCGGACGATCGGAGGGGCGGGGCTCGTCGGTACGCTCTGCGCGGTCCTGGTCGCGGTTTCCTGGTCGCGGGCCAGGGGAACGAGTGCGGGGACGATTCCCCTGAGCGCGTAGGACTACCGGCCGCGATCGCGGCTAGGGTCGAAGCCAGGAAACCACGTGCGATCCACAGGAGTACCCAGCGATGTCTATCGACCCGTCCTCGATCCCTAACTTCGGGGGTCAGCCCGAACCGCAGGCGGCAGGACCCGAGGGCCCCGTGGTCCCCGACCAGGACCTCGTCAAGCAGCTTCTCGAGCAGATGGAGCTGAAGTTCGTCGTCGACGACGAGGGCGACCTCGCCGCGCCGTGGGAAGACTTCCGGACGTACTTCATGTTCCGCGGCGAGGACGAGCAGCAGATCTTCTCGGTCCGGACCTTCTACGACCGCCCCCACGACCTGGACCAGCGCGCCGTCCTGCTCGACGCGATCGACGACTGGAACCGCCGGACCCTGTGGCCCAAGGTCTATACGCACGCCCATGAGGGCGAGGAGGGCGTCGCGGCCTCCGTACGGCTCGTCGGTGAGGCGCAGATGCTCATCGGCACCGGCGTCAGCCTGGAGCACTTCGTCTCCTCGACGGTCAGCTGGGTGCGGGCCTCGATCGAGTTCGACAAGTGGCTCGTCGACCGTCTGGGCCTGGAGCCCGACGAGAAGAAGGCCGAGGGCGAGGCCGGCGACACGGCCACGGATCAGGCCCCGGAGGCCTGATCCGGCCGACGGAGGGCGGAGGCCCGGCCCGGGGCGCGGCCAGTACGGCCGGTGCCCCGCGCCGGGCCTCTGTCATGCGCGTCCGGACGCCCGGAGGCTCTTCAACCGGGTGACCGCCTCGGTGAGTACGTCCGTACGCTTGCAGAACGCGAAGCGTACGAAGGGCGCGCCCTGCTCGCGGTGGTCGTAGAAGACCGCGTTCGGGACGGCGACGACCCCGCAGCGTCCGGGGAGCGCCCGGCAGAAGGCGAAGCCGTCGCTCCCGCCGCCGAGCGGGCGGATGTCGGTGGTGACGAAGTACGTCCCGGCGGGCTTGTAGACCTCGAAGCCGGCCTCGGCGAGGCCCGCGCTCAGCAGGTCGCGCTTGGTGCGCATATCCGCGCGCAGCCCGTCGAAATAGCTGTCGGGAAGCCGCAGGGCCTCGGCGACGGCGTATTGGAAGGGGCCCCCGGAGACGTATGTCAGGAACTGCTTCGCGGAGCGGACCGCGGTGACCAGCTCCGGGCTCGCGGTGATCCAGCCGATCTTCCAGCCCGTCAGCGAGAAGGTCTTGCCCGCACTGCTGATGGTGACCGTGCGCTCCCGCATGCCGGGGAAGGACGCGAGGGGGATGTGCTCGCCCTCGAAGACGAGGTGCTCGTAGACCTCGTCGGTGACGACCAGGAGGTCCCGCTCGCAGGCGAGTGCGGCGACGGCCGCCAGTTCGTCCCGGGTCAGGACGGTGCCGGTCGGGTTGTGCGGGGTGTTGAGCAGGATCAGCCGGGTGCGGGGGGTGACGGCGGCGCGCAGCTCGTCGAGGTCGAGCCGGTAGGCGCCGTCGTGAGGCCGGAGCGTGACGGGGACGCGGGTACCGCCGGCCATGGCGATGCAGGCGGCGTACGAGTCGTAGTACGGCTCCAGGGCGATGACCTCGTCGCCGGGCTCCAGGAGGGCCAGCAGGGAGGCGGCGACCGCTTCGGTCGCGCCCGTGGTGACCAGGACCTCGGCGTCGGGGTCGTGCTCCAGTCCGTAGCGCCGCTGCTGATGCTCCGCGATCGCGGAGCGCAGCTCGGGGACGCCGGGGCCCGGTGGGTACTGGTTGCCGTGGCCGGCGCGCAGAGCGCGGACCGCGGCCTCGAGGATCTCCTCCGGACCGTCGGTGTCGGGGAATCCCTGACCGAGATTGATCGATCCGGTGCGTACGGCCAGCGCCGACATCTCCGCGAAGATCGTCGTGCCGAACTCGGTGAGGCGGCGGTTGAGCAGCGGTCGTCCCTGTGTCATGGGCGCCATCCTGTGCCGAAGCTCTGGAGTTGCTCAAGTCTGCTTTGGCTTCGGCGGGGCGCGGGAATCGAACGGTCAGCAAGAAGCGGGGACCTCGCTTCGGGGGCTTCGGGGGTTTCGGGGGACAGAGGGATGTGAGGTCGGTGGAATTGTTCTTCTTCATCGTGTTCCTGTTGATCGTGGTGGTGGGGATCGCTGCCCTGGCCTCTGGCCGGGGCGCGAGGAAGAAGCCGATGGCGGGGCGCAGCGGGCGCGGTGGCTCAGGCGGTGGCGGGGGAAGCGACTCCCACGGCGGCAGCTGGTGGGCCGGAGACAGCGGCGGCGGGCATTCCTGCGGAGGCGGCAGCAGCTGCGGAGGCGGAGGCGGAGGCGGCGGCTGCGGTGGTGGTGGCGGCAACTGAGACGGGTCCGCCCCCCCGGACGGGGGCGTGACGGTTGTGCCTGAGGTGTCCAGTGGGAGTGAACTCCCGCTGGACACCTTTTTGTTGGGCCTGGAACGGGTGAACCGTCTTGCCCCCTGAGGGATGGAAACCCCGGCAAGTTGGGCAAAAACGCTGTGAGTGCGACGTACTTCGTGATTGCATCGATGTGGAGAACATTCAGCCCCCGTGCCCCAGTTGGGCAGGATCGGGCTCCCCTCCCCCGAGTGCGCCGACGGGGGTACCTCCTGTCCGTGTGTTTTTTGCGTTTTGCGGAGCCGATCCATGCTCACCACCCTCCAGACCACCTACTCCGATACCCGAGCCGCCGACCTGGCATGGACGCTCGGGCGGGAGCCGCTGCCCGCCCTCGCCGTACTCGATCTCGAACTGGCGGGCGCGAAAGTGCAATTGAGGCTGCTCGGCGCCTCTCATCAGGTCCTGTTGGAGGAGGGGCGCCGTAGGTGCTCCGAGACCGTCGCCTGTCTGCCGGGCAGCAGCACACCGCTGCCGCTGGGTGTCGCCAAGAGCCTCGGCGACTGGGACTACGAATTCGCGGCGCGCGTCGAGACCCTCTCCGAGTGCTCGTTCGCCGGGCGCGCACAGGAGTTGCTCGCCCTGGTGAGTGACCACCCGCATGGACTGGCGGGGACGTTTCCCGGCGACCCCTACGCCTTCACCGCGATGCTGGCGCAGCGGACGGAGGGTCAGGTGCGCTGGCGGACCTGGCACGCGTATCCGCAGGAGGGGCAGCTGGTGGTGACCCGGACGCGGGTGGGGGTGCGGGTGCCGGCGCCGGTTGCGTGAAGGCGTGCACCGGTCGGCCGGGGACGGCGGTGCGGCGGGCTCGGTGTGCGTCCGGCGCGCGTCACCTGCACCCGCGTGGGTGACAAGCAGCGACCTTCCCGTCACGTAGCGTTCGTTTCATGATCGACCAGCGGATACCACTGCGAGCGGAAGCGACGGCGCTTCCCGTACTGCCGAGGACCGGCCGGTTCCTCGTGCTGGCCGTAGTCTTCATCTGCGCCGCGTGTGGTCTGGTGTACGAGCTGGAACTGGTCGCGCTGGCCTCGTATCTGCTCGGTGACTCGGTCACGCAGGCCTCCGTGGTGCTGTCCGTGATGGTGTTCGCGATGGGCATCGGGTCGCTTCTCGCGAAACGTTTACGCAGCCGGGCCGCCGTGGCATTCGGGCTGCTCGAGGCCGCGCTCGCGCTCGTCGGCGGCGCCTCGGCGCTCGTCCTGTACGCGTCCTTCGCCTGGTTCGGGGAGTCGCGCTACGCGCTGGTCGGCTTCTCGCTCGCGATCGGGATCCTGATCGGCGCGGAGATCCCGTTACTGATGACGCTGATCCAGCGTGTCGACCGGCAGGACGCGGGCGGGGCCGTCGCGGACCTCTTCGCCGCCGACTACGTGGGCGCGCTGGTCGGCGGTCTCGCCTTCCCGTTCGTGCTGCTGCCGATGATGGGCCAGCTGACCGGGGCGCTGTTCACCGGCGCGGTGAATGTGGCGGCGGGCGGCGCGCTGGTGCTGTGGGTGTTCCGGCGCGATCTGAGCCCGCGGTCACGCCGGCTTCTCGTCGTCGTCGACGTCGCGGTGATCGTCCTGCTGGCCACCGCCTCCGCCCTGGTCGACGACTTCGAGCGGGCGGCGCGGCGCGCGGTGTACGGCGACGAGGTGCGCGTCGCCCAGCAGACCGAGGTACAGGAGATCGTCCTCACCGGTTCGGGGCGCGGCACGCTCGACCTCTATCTGGACGGCCGGCTCCAGGTCAGCTCCCGGGACGGACACCGCTACCACGAGGCGCTCGTCCATCCGGCGATGAACGGGAAGCACCGGCGGGTGCTCATCCTGGGCGGGGGCGACGGACTGGCCGCCCGTGAGGTGCTGCGTTATCCGGATGTCACGTCCGTCGTGGTGGTCGAACTCGATCCGGCCGTCACCCGGCTGGCCCGCACGGACCCCGCGCTCTCCGGGTTGAACGGGCAGGCGTTCGAGGACCCCCGGCTGACGACGGTCGCCGGGGATGCCTTCACCTGGCTGCGGGCCACGCGCGACCGCTACGACGTGGTGATCTCGGACCTTCCGGATCCCGGGATCACGGAGAGAACGAAGCTCTACGCCGCCGAGTTCTACGGGCTGGTCGCCGGTGCGCTGGACCCCGGCGGCCGACTGGTGGTGCACGCGGGGCCGCCGAGCAGCAGACCGACGACGTTCTGGACGGTGGAGGCGTCGGTACGGGCGGGCGGCCTGGAGACCCGGCCGTACCGCGTCGACGGGCGACCCACCGGTTTCGCGGCCCGCCCGGGCCGGCCTGCGAAGGGGGCGGAGGCGCCGCGGGACTGGGGATTCGT
Source organism: Streptomyces sp. NPDC002911 (assembly GCF_053591835.1). Classification (NCBI taxonomy): domain Bacteria; kingdom Bacillati; phylum Actinomycetota; class Actinomycetes; order Kitasatosporales; family Streptomycetaceae; genus Streptomyces; species Streptomyces sp. NPDC002911. The sequence continues at coordinate 33,781 of NZ_JBSFUO010000011.1, forward strand.
GCTGGCCGCCCGGCAGTCGGTGGGCCGGCTCGGCATGGCCCCCGGGGCGCCCGCCCTGCGGACCCTGGCGGAGCGGGAGCTGCTGGCCGGCCGGCGCTCGGCGGAGCGGGTACGGCAGCACGGGGTGCTGCCGTCGACACTCGTCCACCCGCGGTACCGGGAAGCACCCTGAGCACGGCGGCGCGGCGCGGTCCGCACGGTGTCCGGGGGGCGGAAGCGCTGACGGGACGGCCGGGGCTGAGTAGGCTCGGTCGGTATGGAGCATGAGGTGTTCGTTCCGGTTCCGGTCTCGGCCCTGCGTCGGACGCTGGGTGATCCCGCCCGCGTCGCGCGCTGTGTGCCAGGACTTCAGCAGGATGCCGACGCGTCGGCGGGCCCGCTGGCGGGCCGGCTGAAATTCCGGGCCGACGGCCACACGATCACGTACCGCGGCGCGCTGACGCTGCGCCCCTCCGTCGGGGGTGACTCCTTCTCCGTGACCGGGGAAGGGGCGGAGGCCCGGGGCGCGGGCTCGGCGAAGTTGGAACTGACCGTAAGCCTCACGAAGACGGACGGTGGAACGACGATCGCCTTCACCGGCACGGCGAGCGGTGACGGCCGCATCGTGGACCTGGACGCTTCTGCGGCACTCGCTGCGGCTCAGCGGCTGCTGGACCGTTTCACGCAGCAGCTGGTGACGGAGTCCCTGGCGACGCGGGACGGTGCGCCGGAGCCGTCCGAGGCGTCGTCTCCCGCGCCGGATGCGTCTGCCGAGCCGGAGCCCGGGGCCGACGCGCCCGTGCCGCCGCCGCTCGACCCGTCCGCGGAGCTGGAATTCATCGTGCCGGACGAGCCGCCCGCCGAGGCCGCGCACGCCCGCCGCACGATGATCGGCCGGAGTACGGAGGAGGTCGACCACGCCCCGCCACGCGGCCGGTACGCCCCCGTGCCGTCGCCCGAGTCGGGCGCCGTCGGCATCACGCTGCGCTGGGCCGCCCCGGCAGCCGCCCTGGCGATCGCCTCGGCCGTGGTGGTGGGCAGGGCACTGCGGCGCAGGAGGCCGTGAAGAGCCGCCCCGCGCCAGTAGTGTCGGGGGGTGAGCAGAGTTGTGAAGAACGCCCGGCTGACCGCCGGCGACGTCGAATTGACCGTTGACCCCGTTCATGGCTGCCGGATCAGCAGCCTGCGGATCGGGGGCACCGAACTGCTGCGCCAAGGCGAGCGGTACGGCTGTTTCCCCATGGTGCCCTGGTGCGGCCGCACCGAGAACGGCCTGTTCCGCAACGGTGGCGAGCCGCACCGGTTGCCGCTGAACTCCCCGCCGCACGCCATTCACGGCACCGGCCGCGACCTCGCCTGGAAGCTTGCCCGGCAGGACGAGGCCGAGGCGGCCTTCTTCTACGACCTGGCCGACCCGTGGCCGTACGAGGGCCGGGTGACGCAGTCCTTCGAGCTGACCGAGGAATCGCTGACGCTGAGCCTCGGCATCGAGACGTACGGGGACTCGTTCCCCGCGCAGGCCGGGTGGCACCCCTGGTTCCTCCGGAACCTCGGAGGCCAGGACGTGCGGATCGCCTTCGACGCGGCCTGGCAGGAGGAGCGTGGCGACAACCACCTGCCGACCGGCCGCCGGATCGAGCCCCTGCCCGGCCCCTGGGACGACTGCTTCGCGATGCCCGCCGGCGTCGACGTGAAGCTCACCTGGCCCGAGCAGCTGGAGCTGAGGGTCAAGAGCCGCGACGAGTGGGTGGTGATCTACGACGAACAGGCCGAGGCGGTCTGCGTCGAGCCGCAGTCCGGGCCGCCGAACGGACTGAACACGGCCCCCCGGCTGGTCACCCCGATCGAGCCCCTGGAGATCACATCGACGTGGAGCTGGGTACGGCTCTGACCCCGCACGGCAGCGCTTACCCTCGTTGACATGACTGACGTACGCGCTGAGCTGCTCCAGCAGATCAAGGACAAGGCCGTGGTACACGGCAAAGTGACCCTCTCCTCGGGTCTGGAAGCCGACTGGTACATCGACCTGCGCCGGATCACGCTGGACGGCAAGGCCGCGCCGCTGGTCGGCCAGGTGATGCTCGACGCGACCGCCGAGCTGGACTACGACTGCGTCGGCGGCCTGACGCTGGGCGCCGACCCGGTGGCCACCTCGATGCTGCACGCCTCCGCGGCGCGCGGGAAGAGCCTGGACGCATTCGTCGTCCGCAAGGCGCAGAAGGCCCATGGGATGCAGCGCCGCATCGAGGGTACGGACGTCAAGGGCCGTCGCTGCCTCGTCGTCGAGGACACCTCGACGACCGGGGGCTCGCCGCTGACCGCGGTCGAAGCGGTGCGGGAGGCCGGCGGCGAGGTCGTGGCCGTCGCCGTGATCGTCGAGCGCGGCGCCGCCCCGGCGATCGCCGAGGCCGGTCTGCCGTACGTCCACGTCTACTCGGTGGCGGACCTCGACCTGGCCTGACCTCGGGCTTCCTCGTTGCGCTCCCCGTTTCACGTGAAACGGGGAGCACAACTCGACGGGCAGCGTGGAGCCGAAGCGAGAGTCTGGGAAGATGAGGGCGACGATGACGTCGCCCCCAGGTCAGGGACCAAGCACTGCACACCCGCACATCCCAAGGAGCGGACAGATGCCCATCGCAACCCCCGAGGTCTACGCCGAGATGCTCGACCGGGCGAAGGCAGGCAAGTTCGCCTACCCGGCCATCAATGTGACGTCGACCCAGACCCTGCACGCTGCACTGCGCGGCTTCGCGGAGGCGGAGAGCGACGGCATCGTCCAGATCTCCACCGGTGGCGCCGAATTCCTGGGCGGCCAGTACAACAAGGACATGGTGACGGGCGCCGTAGCCCTGGCCGAGTTCGCGCACATCGTCGCCGCCAAGTACGACATCACGGTCGCGCTGCACACCGACCACTGCCCCAAGGACAAGCTGGACGGTTATGTACGTCCGCTCCTCGACGTCTCCGCGGAGCGCGTCGCCAAGGGTCTGAACCCGCTGTTCCAGTCCCACATGTGGGACGGCTCGGCCGAGACCCTCGCCGACAACCTGGCCATCGGCCAGGAGCTGCTGGCCAAGGCCGCCGCCGCCAAGATCATCCTCGAGGTCGAGATCACCCCGACCGGCGGCGAGGAGGACGGCGTCACGCACGAGATCAACGACGAGCTGTACACGACCGTCGACGACGCGCTGCGTACGGCGGAGGCGCTCGGCCTGGGCGAGAAGGGCCGCTACCTGCTGGCCGCGTCCTTCGGCAACGTCCACGGTGTGTACAAGCCGGGCAACGTCGTCCTGCGTCCGGAGCTCCTCAAGGACCTTCAGCAGGGTGTCGCGGCCAAGTACGGCAAGCCCGCCGGAAGCCAGCCGTTCGACTTCGTCTTCCACGGCGGGTCGGGCTCCACGGCTGAGGAGATCGCCACCGCGCTGGAGAACGGCGTCGTCAAGATGAACCTCGACACCGACACGCAGTACGCCTTCACCCGCCCGATCGTGGACCACGTGTTCCGCAACTACGACGGCGTGCTGAAGGTCGACGGCGAGGTGGGCAACAAGAAGGTCTACGACCCGCGTAGCTGGGGCAAGTCCGCCGAGGGCGGCATGGCCAAGCGGGTCACCGAGGCCTGTGCCAACCTGCGTTCCTCGGGCACCAAGCTGAAGTAGGCACGGTTGAACGGGCGGGCCCGGTTTCCCTTCGGCCCTTCGGGGGCCGGGCCTGCTGCGTGTCCGCTGCTGCGCGGGGCTCGTCCCTGCCCGCCCCTTCCCCGAAACCGGGGCTCCACCCCGGCCTCCGGCCCATGAACGCCGGAAGGGCCGGCGGGCTGAGGCGGAACACCGGAAGGGCCGGCGTGCGGCTGGGGGTGCATCTGTGGCCGAGCGGTCGGGCAGCGGTGATCCTGCTCGTATGACTGACGTGGACCATGCGTACACAGCGGACGAGGGCGGGATCCGGGTTGCCTCGCCCGTGGGGCGATGGGTCGTCCTGACCACCGTGCTCGGGTCCAGCATGGCTCTGCTCGACTCCACGGTCATCAATGTGGCCCTGCCCCGCATCGGCGAGGACCTCGACACCGACCTGGCCGCGCTCCAGTGGACCGTCAACGCCTACATGCTGACGCTCGCCGGGCTGATCCTGCTCGGCGGCGCGCTCGGTGACCGGTACGGCAGGCGGCGGGTGTTCGTCGTCGGCGTCGTCTGGTTCGCCCTGGCTTCGCTGGGGTGCGGGATCGCGCCGACCGCGGAGGTTCTGGTCGTCGCGCGGGCGTTGCAGGGTGTCGGCGGCGCGCTGCTCACCCCCGGTTCGCTGGCGATCATCCAGGCGAGCTTCCACCCCGACGACCGAGCCCGTGCCGTGGGGCTCTGGTCGGGGCTCGGCGGGGTCGGGGCGGCCGTCGGACCGTTCCTCGGAGGGTGGCTGGTGGACGGGCCGGGGTGGCGATGGGTCTTTCTGCTCAATCTGCCGCTCGCCGCCGTCTGTGTGCCCGTGGCCCTGCGCCACGTACCGGAGTCGCGGGACCCGGATACCCACGGACGCTTCGACGTGCTCGGTGCCGCGCTGGCCGCGCTCGCGCTCGCCTTCGTCACCTATGCGCTGATCGAGGTACCGGACCAGGGCGCGTCCGTCATGGTCATCGGCGCGGCGGTCGGCGGCGTGGTGCTGGGGGCGGCCTTCGTACGGGTGGAGCGGCGCCGGGCCGACCCCATGGTGCCGCCGTCGGTCTTCGCGTCCCGGCAGTTCACGGCGGTCAACCTCGTCACCCTCTGTGTGTACGCGGCCCTCGGCGGGTTCTTCTTCCTGTCCGCGATCCAGCTCCAGGTGGTCGCCGGTTACTCGGCGCTGGGCGCGGGCACCGCGCTCCTGCCCACGACGGTGCTGATGCTGCTCTTCTCCGCGTCCGCGGGCGACCTCGGCCGGCGCCTCGGGCCGAGGATCCCGCTCACCGTCGGCCCGCTGCTTGCGGCAGCCGGGATGCTCCTGATGCTGAGGGTCGGCACCGGCGCCTCCTACCTGGCGGACGTCCTGCCCGCTGTGCTGGTGCTCGGCCTCGGCATGGTCACCCTCGTGGCGCCTCTCACGGCGAGCGTCCTGGCCGCCGTGGACACCGGCCGGGCCGGGCTCGCGAGCGGCATCAACAACGCGGCGGCGCGGGCCGCCGGGCTGCTCGCGGTGGCCGCGCTCCCGCTGCTGGCCGGGATGGGACCGGAGGCCTACCGCGACGCGGGGGAGTTCGCCTCGACGTTCCGGAGGGCCATGCCGATGTGCGCCGGGCTGCTGGTGGCGGGTTCGGTGATCGCCTGGTGGGCCCTGCGGAAGGCTCCGGAGCCCGGACGCGAGCGGCAGCCGCAGTGCGCGACGCACTGCGGCGTCACCGCCCCGCCTTTGGAGCCGGACCCCGGACCCAGGCACACTTGAGCCATGTCCATCCACGAGAACCTGCTCGGGGGCCCTCCCCCGACCCATCTGCCCGACGACCCGGAGCCGCGCGAGCTGCTCGCCGGAGGCGCGGCACCCGCCGACGTCGCGGCCAAGTACCCCAAGTGGTCGCTGGCCTGGGCCCAGCTCGCCGACGAGGCGTACGAGGGCGGCCGGGTCATCGAGTCGTACGCGTACGCGCGCACCGGCTATCACCGTGGTCTCGACGCCCTGCGCCGCGCGGGCTGGAAGGGCCACGGCCCCGTCCCGTTCGAGCACGAGCCGAACCGCGGCTTCCTGCGTGCCCTGCACGCCCTCGCGCGCGCCTCGCAGGCGATCGGTGAGCAGGACGAGTACGAGCGCTGCTCGGCCTTCCTGCGGGACTCCTCGCAGACGGCGGCCGACACCCTGGGCTGAGTACCCCGCTTCCCCCGGGCCCCGCAGGCCGCACGCCTGCGGGGCCCGGCGCATGCCGCGCGAGGCCGTTAGGATGCCGGCAGGGGACCGGAGCTCCACCACCTCAGAGGAAGGGGCGGACCGCTACCCGGAAGCTCGTGTCGAGGAGACAGAAATGTCGACGATTCACCCCGACCCCGAAGCCACCGGTGCGGACAACCCGTACCTGGATTTCGCGGGAACGACTCCGTACGAGGACTACGTCCAGGCGGATGTACTGACCCACCTCCAGCACCTGCGCTCGGACGATCCCGGCGAGATGGTCTTCCTGGTCACCACCCAGGTCATGGAGCTGTGGTTCACGGTCATCGTCCATGAGTGGGAGACGGCGGCGCACGCCCTGCGCGAGGACCGCGTCCCGGCCGCGCGCGACGCCCTGAAGCGCTCGCTGCGGGAGCTGGAGGCGCTGAACGCCTCCTGGAAGCCGCTGGCCGGCCTCACCCCCGCCCAGTTCAACTCCTACCGAGGCTCCCTCGGCGAGGGATCCGGCTTCCAGTCGGCGATGTACCGCCGGATGGAATTCCTGCTGGGCGACAAGTCCGCCTCCATGCTCGTGCCGCACCGGGGCGCGCCCCGTGTACACGCCGAGCTGGAGAAGGCGCTCCACGATCCCGGCCTGTACGACGAGGCGCTCGCCCTGCTCGCCCGTCGGGGATACGCCGTGCCTGAGTCGGTGCTCGAGAGGGACCTGGCGCAGAAGTACGAGCCGTCCCCCGCCGTCGAGGCGGTCTGGGCGGAGATCTATGCCAACGCGGACCAGAACGACGAGCTCGTACGGCTCGGCGAGGTGCTCACCGATGTCGGCGAGCTGGTGTGGCGCTGGCGCAACGACCACCTGACCGCCACCCGGCGGGCGATGGGGTCGAAGACCGGAACCGGCGGGTCGGCCGGGGTGGCCTGGCTGGAGAAGCGGGCGACCAAGAGCGTGTTCCCCGAGCTGTGGACGGCGCGTAGCCATGTCTGACTTCAAGGAGCGCGCCGAGGCGCTCGACACCGCCGACGGACTGCTCGCACTGCGCGAGCTGTTCACCCTCGACGACATCGTCTACCTCGACGGCAACTCGCTGGGCGCGCTGCCCCGCCACGTCCCCGCGCGTATGCAGGACGTCATCACGCGTGAGTGGGGCGCGCTGCGCATCCGCTCCTGGGACGAGCGCGGCTGGTGGACCGCGCCCGAGCGGATCGGCGACCGGATCGCCCCGCTGGTCGGGGCGGCCGCCGGACAGGTCGTGGTGGGCGATTCCACCAGCGTGAACGTCTTCAAGGCGGTCGTCGCGGCGAACCGTCTCGCGGGCGACGGGCGCGACGAGATCCTCGTCGATTCCACGACCTTCCCGACCGACGGATACATCGCCGGGTCGGCGGCGCGCATGACGGGCCACCGCGTCGTCCCGGTCGCCCCGTCCGACGTGCCGGCCGCACTCGGACCGCGCACGGCGGCCGTTCTCCTGAATCACGTCGACTACCGCACCGGCAGGCTCCACGACCTGCCCGGCCTCACCGCCGCCGCCCACGAGGCGGGCGCCCTCGCCGTCTGGGACCTGTGCCACAGTGCGGGTGCCCTGCCGGTGGGCCTCGACGCACACGGCGTGGACCTGGCCGTCGGCTGTACGTACAAGTACCTGAACGGCGGTCCCGGCTCGCCGGCCTACCTGTACGTGGCCGAGCGTCACCAGGCGGCTTTCGACTCGCCCCTGCCCGGGTGGACCTCGCACGCCGATCCGTTCGGGATGACTCCCGGATACGCCCCCGCGGACGGTTCCGTACGCGGCCGGGTCGGTACGCCGGACATCCTGTCCATGCTGGCCCTGGAGGCGGCGCTGGACGTGTGGGACGGCGTGTCGGTGGACGCCGTACGGGCCAAGTCGCTGGCGCTGACGGACTTCTTCCTGGAGTGCGTCGCCGCCTACGTGCCCGACGGCAGGGTCGCATCCGTCACCCCGTCCGCCCACGCGGAGCGCGGCAGCCAGGTCTCGCTGCGGTGCGAGGACGCTGCGGAGACGGAAGCGGTCATGCGCGCGCTCATCGAGCGTGGCGTGGTCGGCGATCTGCGCCGCCCGGACGTCCTGCGCTTCGGTTTCACCCCGCTGTACGTCGGTTTCGCCGACGCGGAACGGGCGGCGCGGATCCTCGCCGAGGTACTGGCGGACTGAGCGTCAGTCGCCGTGCGGGCCCACACTCCGGGCCCGTACGGCGGCGGTTCGTCGTACTGGTACCGTCCCCGCAGGTCAGTCCAGTTGGGCACGGGCCCAGGACGGTTGGAGCAGCATGTCGGATTCTGCCGCGCGTGAACGCGACGCCGCCGAGACGGAGTCGGCGTTCGCGCATCCGGTCGTCGCCCCTGACGGGTCCGCGGCCTATGGGGACCACCCCGACCAGGTGATCGACTTCTTCGCGCCGAGGGACGGCCGGGCCGGGGTGCCGCTCGTGGTCCTGCTGCACGGCGGGGCCTGGCGGGCGCCCTACGACCGGCAGCACATGTCGCCGTTCGCGGACTTCCTCGCGCGCCGGGGCTTCGCCGTGGCCAGCGTCGAGTACCGGCGTGGCGGTGAGATCCCGCAGCAGGGGACGGCGGGTCCGGTCGCGGGGCGCTGGCCCGAGACCTTCGACGACGTATCCGCTGCGATGGATGCCCTGCCGGCGCTGGCGGCCCGGGAGCTGCCGGGGGCGGACCTCCGTAGGACCGTGGTCACCGGGCACTCGGCGGGCGGGCAGCTCGCCCTGTGGGCGGCCGCGCGGCATGTGCTCCCGGAGGGTTCGCCGTGGCGGCTGCCCGTGGCGCCGCCGCTGCGCGGGGTCGTCGCGCTGGCACCCATCGGGGACTTCGCGAGCGCGGTGGAGCTGGACGTCTGCGCGGGTGCGCTGCACCAGCTCCTGGGCGGCGAGGAGAACTTCGAGGCCCGGAGCGCGCACGTCGATCCGGCCCTGCTGCTGCCGACCGGGATCGCGACGGCTGTCGTCCAGGGCGTGGACGACATCACCGTGCCGCAGGCCGTCACGGATGCGTTCGTGGACGCGGCGGCGAAGGCCGGGGAGATGGTGGGGCTCACGCTGCTGGACGGGGTGGGGCACTTTCCGCTCATCGATCCGTCGGCGGACGCGTGCGCCGTGGTGGCCGAGGAGATCGCCCAGCTGGCCTGGTAGTACTTGCGACGGACGGCGAAGGATCCGTATCACTGCTGACGACCGGAGCGCAGAGCCGCGCCTACCGTGTGAGCGTGACCGAGACGAAGACCAGAAGCCCGGAAATCCGGCTGGCCGCAGGGGCGATAGGCGGCCTGCGGCAGGACCTCTTCCACCAAGTGTTCGAGTACCGTCCGATGGGGCCACTGGGCACGGACGGCCCGGTGATCCGCCGGCTCCCGACATCGATCCGGACGAGGGCCGTCTGGTTCCCGCACGCGGTGGTGGCCGCGGTCGCGCTGATGGCCCTGCTGGGAGGCGTCTTCTCGGCGAACACCTACTCCCCGTTCGGGATCGCGACCGTCGTCACCGCCTTCCTGCCGGCCGCCACGTTGCTGATGACGCTGCTCCGCCCCGTCCTCGCCTTCTGGGCGTCGATCGCTCTGGTCCCGGTGACGGCCGTCGTGGGCAGCGGGGACTGGCCGTGGACGCCTCACACCTTCGTGTGCCACCTGGGCGTCCTGATCGTCGTCGCGGCGCGGACCAGGCCGCGTACGGCGGCCTGGATGTGGGTGATCACCCTGCTCCCGGGCTCCTTCATGGCCGCCCTCGGCCCCTACAACCCCTCCTCGACCAATGGCGGCATGGCCTTCACGTCCGCGCTCGCCCTGCTCGTCGTGACGGTCGTGCAGACCCGCCGCGAGGCCCAGCGGGAGGTGACCGTGCAGCGCACCGTCACCGCCGTGGAGCGCGACCGGCGCACGCTCCTGGAGGAGCGCACCACCATCGCCCGTGAGCTGCACGACGTCGTCGCCCACCACATGTCCGTCGTCGCCATCCAGGCCGAGGCGGCACCGTACCGGGTGGAGAACCCGCCGCCCGAGCTGGAGCAGGCGTTCGTCACCATCCGGGAGAACGCCGTGGCCGCGCTCACCGAGCTGCGTCGCGTCCTCGGTGTCGTACGGGCGGAGGACTACGAGGCGCCGGACGCGCCGCAGCCCACCCTCGCAGAGATCGACCGGCTCCTGGACAACGTCCGGGAGGCCGGGCAGGAGACGGAGAAGACCGTCACCGGGGCGGTCCGGGAGCTTCCGCAGGGCGTAGAGCTCTCGGCGTACCGGATCGTCCAGGAAGCGCTGAGCAACACGCTCCGGCACGCGCCGGGCGCCACTGCCAGGGTGGAGATCGGCTATGTGCTCGGCGGGCTCGCGCTGCGCGTCGTCAACGGTCCCGCGCGCGGACTGGTCAAGCCGTCGCCGGGTGCCGGGCACGGAATCACGGGGATGCGGGAGCGGGTCGCGATGCTGAACGGGGAGATGACCGCGGGGGCCACGGACGACGGCGGGTACGAGGTCGCCGTGTTCCTCCCCGTACCGGTGGTGCGCGACGGCGTGGCGGACGGTGAGGGAGCGTGAACGACACGCCCATCCGGGTCCTGATCGTCGACGACCAGATGATGGTCCGCGAGGGCTTCTCCGTGCTGCTCAACGCGATGCCCGGCATCGAGGTGGTCGGCGAGGCCGTCAACGGACGGCAGGCCGTGTCACAGGTCGCCGCGCTGCGGCCCGACGTGGTGCTGATGGACATCCGCATGCCGGAGCTCAACGGCATCGAGGCGACCCGTGAGATCGTCGCCGCCGACGCGGACGCCAAGGTGCTCGTCCTGACCACGTTCGATCTCGACGAGTACGTGTACCAGGCCCTGCGGGCCGGCGCCTCGGGCTTCCTGCTGAAAGACGCCTCGGCCCGGCAGCTCGCCGAAGGCGTGCGGGTGGTGGCGTCCGGCGAGGCGCTGCTGGCTCCGACGGTGACCCGGCGGCTGATCACCGAGTTCTCGAAGATCGCCGAGGCGCCCCGGGCGCCCGCCATGGCCAGGATCGGCGACCTCACCGAGCGGGAGACAGAGGTGCTGGTGCTGATCGCGCAGGGGCTGTCGAACCTGGAGATCGCCTCGCACCTGGTGGTCGCCGAGTCGACGATCAAGACGCACGTCAGCCGCGTCCTGGTGAAGCTGGGGCTGCGGGACCGCACCCAGGCGGCCGTGTTCGCGTACGAGGCGCGGCTGGTCACGCCCGGATAGCGTCGGCTCATGCACGTGTCCTTCGACCCCTGGTCCCCGGCGTTCGTCGCCGATCCGTACCCCGCCTACGCCGCGCTGCGCGCCACCGGCCGGGCGCACTACTTCGAGCCGACGCGGCAGTGGCTCGTCCCGCACTACTCCGATGTGTCCGGGCTGCTGCGCGACCGGCGGCTGGGGCGGACCTACCTGCACCGCTTCAGCCACGACGAGTTCGGTGTCACCGCTCCGCCCGCCGCCCACGAGCCGTTCCACACGCTCAACGGGCACGGGATCCTCGACCTGGAAGCCCCCGACCACACCCGGATCCGGCGGCTGGTCGCCAAGGCGTTCACGCCCCGCAGGGTCGAGGCGCTCGCCCCGACGGTGGAGCGGCTTGCCGCCGGGCTCGTCGGCGACTTCGTCGAGGGGGGCGGTGGCGATCTGCTGAGCGAGGTCGCCGAGCCGCTGCCGGTCGCCGTCATCGCCGAGATGCTGGGCGTCCCGGAGGCCGACCGGGGGCTCCTGCGGCCGTGGTCGGCGGCGATCTGCGGGATGTTCGAGCTGAACCCGCCTGAGGAGACCGCACGGGCCGCCGTGCAGGCGTCGGCCGAGTTCTCCGGCTATCTGCGTGAACTGATCGGGGCACGGCGCGCGGACCCGGGAGCCGATCTGATCTCCGGGCTCATCGCCGCCCACGACGACGAGGACCGGCTGACCGAGCAGGAGATCATCTCCACCTGCGTGCTGCTGCTCAACGCAGGACACGAGGCGACCGTCAACGCCACCGTCAACGGCTGGTGGATGCTCTTCCGGCACCCGGAGCAACTGGCGACCCTGCGCGGCGACCACAGCCTGCTGCCGACCGCGGTAGAGGAACTGCTGCGTTACGACACCCCGGTGCCCATGTTCGCGCGGTGGGTCCTGGACGACATCGAGATCGACGGCACCGTCATCCCGAGAGGTTCGCAGGTCGCGCTGCTCTTCGCGTCGGCCAACCGGGATCCGGCACGCTTCGCCGACGCGGAGACGCTGGACCTGTCCCGGCAGGACAACCCGCACATCTCGTTCGGCGCGGGCATCCACTACTGCCTGGGCGCCCCGCTCGCCCGCCTCGAACTTGGCGCCTCGTTCGGGGAGTTGCTCCGCCAGGCGCCCGGTATGCGGCTGACGGCGGAGCCGGAGTGGAATCCCGGTTACGTGATCCGGGGGCTGCGGGAGCTACTGGTCGAGATCTGAGGGGAGCGCGCCGGAGAGCCGTACCCGGTCCGGGTCGTGAGGGTTCGCCAGGTGTGCGGGCCCCACGCGGACGCCGCGAGGACGCCCGCGGTGCACACGGCCGCGACGAGGAACCGGAACCTCGGGGACCGTGGCCGCGCAGCAGGCGCAGGGTCAGCAGCCAGGCGCCCGTGGGGATCGCGGCCCCGGCGAACAGGACGAGGGGCAGCTCCGTCCACAGGACGGAGAGGTCCCGGCCCTGCCCTCGAAGCCGCCGTACCCTGCCGCGCCCCGTTGCTCCATGAGCGCCAGGACGTCGGCGCACCGGGTGAGCCCGAGGCCGTCCAGCGCCCGCCTCGGAGACCGCGGAGTTCTTCGCGTTCATGCGGAGGGAACTGCCGGGTGTCCTGGAGTGGTGGCGCGAGAGCCGCAGGACATCCGGGTGACGCTCCGACGGCCGGATGTCAGGCGTCCGCTGCAGGGAGCACCAGCCCCCAGGCGCCCGCCCGTACCGCCCATGTACGGGTCCTGACGGGGCCCGCGACCTGTATGTCCGCGCGGTAGCGGAAGTCCGGGCCGGAGATGGTGACCGCCTTGGCCTCTGCCGTGTGCGTCTCGCCGGAGGTCATGTGGATCACCACGTCGGCCAGGCCTCCGTCTCCCTGCGCGGTCACCGAGACGCCCTCGACCGGCCGGTCCAGGTCGTTCAGCAGGACCCCGTCCGCCTCCACCCGCAGCCGGTGGGCGCGGGAGGGCCCCGACGGGAAGGGCGGGGCGGGGCGGACCAGCGAGGCCACCAGGGTGCGGCAGGCGTCCCAGACCGTGTGGGGCGGGCCCTGAGCGGGCGTGGCCGCCGGGATGCGCAGCTCGCCGAGGACGACGCCGTCACTGTCGTCGACCAGGAGGTCCAGCCTGCGCGTGACCCCGTCGAGTGCCGTGCGCGCCGCAGCGACCGCGCCCCGGGGCACGCCGAGCGCGTGAGCGAGTTCCAGGGTGTGCGCCGCGCCGACCGGGATCAGGGAGAGAGCGCTGTCGGCAAGCTCCCGCTCCCGGTGGAGCTGGGACACGGCGCGCAGCAGCGCGTGGTCGTCACCGACCACGACCGGACGCCTGGAGCCTCGCCGGGACAGGGCTCTGGCGAAATCGTCGGGGCCGTCCGCGAAACAGATTTTCGCGTGTGCGCCGGCGCTCAGCACATCCTTCGCGATGCGCACGGATTCGCCGTCGTAGCGGCGGGCAAGGGGGTCGATGAGCACGAGTAGCTGGTGGTCGCCGTCGCCGGGGGGCTCTGCAGCCGACACCTCGGTCCTTCCTCGGGTAGCATCTTGGTGCAAGAGCCCCTTGCGCTATTGCGCCAGGGGCTTCGTCTATTCCGGGGCACCCGGTTCGACGGCTCAGGCTTTGCCGTACATCGTCGTACGGCAGGTACGACCTTTACGTACGCCCCCTGACCTTGGACATGCCCCGCCCGGAAGGGGTGTACGCCTGTGCCCGCACTTGTGCTGCTCGGTGCTCAGTGGGGTGACGAGGGCAAGGGGAAGGCCACCGACCTCCTCGGTGGATCCGTTGACTATGTGGTGCGTTACCAGGGCGGCAACAATGCCGGCCACACGGTTGTCGTAGGCGACCAGAAGTACGCACTGCATCTTCTCCCCTCCGGAATCCTGTCGCCGGGGTGTACCCCGGTCATCGGTAACGGTGTCGTGGTGGACCCGGCGGTCCTGCTCTCCGAGCTGAGTGGTCTGAACGAGCGAGGCGTCGACACGTCCAAGCTCCTGATCAGCGGCAACGCTCATTTGATCACTCCGTACAACGTCACCGTCGACAAGGTGACGGAACGCTTCCTCGGTAAGCGCAAGATCGGCACCACCGGGCGCGGCATCGGCCCGACCTACGCCGACAAGATCAACCGGGTCGGCATCCGCGTCCAGGACCTCTACGACGAGTCGATCCTGGAGCAGAAGGTCGAAGCGGCGCTGGAGCAGAAGAACCAGCTCCTCGCCAAGGTCTTCAACCGGCGCGCGATCGAATCCGGCAAGATCGTCGAGGAGATGCTCCAGTACGCGGAGCAGATCAAGCCGTACGTCGCCGACACGACGTTGATCCTCAACGACGCCATCGACGAGGGCAAGGTCGTCCTCTTCGAGGGCGGTCAGGGCACCCTCCTGGACGTCGACCACGGCACGTACCCCTTCGTCACCTCGTCGAACCCGACCGCGGGCGGCGCCTGCACCGGTTCCGGCGTGGGACCGACGAAGATCAGCCGGGTCATCGGCATTCTCAAGGCCTACACCACGCGCGTCGGTGCCGGACCCTTCCCGACGGAACTTCTCGACGAGGACGGCGAGGCGCTGCGCCGGATCGGCGGCGAGCGCGGTGTCACCACCGGCCGCGACCGGCGCTGCGGCTGGTTCGACGCCCCGATCGCGCGGTACGCGACCCGGGTCAACGGCCTCACCGACTTCTTCCTCACCAAGCTGGACGTGCTGACCGGCTGGGAGCAGATCCCGGTGTGCGTGGCGTACGAGATCGACGGCAAGCGCGTCGAGGAGCTCCCGTACAGCCAGACCGACTTCCACCACGCGAAGCCGGTCTACGAGATGCTGCCGGGCTGGTCCGAGGACATCACGAAGGCCAAGACCTTCGGCGACCTGCCGAAGAACGCGCAGGCGTACGTGAAGGCGCTGGAGGAGATGTCCGGCGCCCCGATCTCCGCGATCGGTGTCGGCCCCGGCCGTACCGAGACCATCGAGATCAACTCATTCCTGTAGGAGCCTTCCCTTCCCGCAGGATCAGAGCGACGACGGCCGGACCTTCCCCGTGGAAGGTCCGGCCGCCTCGTTTCGGCGAGGGGCGCGGCGGGCGAAGCCCGGCCTGCCCGTCCGGAGCCCGGCCGCAGGGGTGGAGTGATCCCTCAGGTGGTCGGCGTACGACGAATGGGTCACGGCGTGCCGCGGACGGTCCGACCGTACGGCCGGGGGAACGAGGGGTTGGGAAAGCCTCCGGATTTCTTCCGGTGAGGTTCGTCGTGCACTCAACAAGCCTCTGAGTGACCGGAGTTGCGGGCCGGGCTCCGGTGGCCGACTTCTGGTCTAGACCTTGACAGGTTCAGACCAGCGACGCTTGAGTGGTCGCACCCCCATGGCGGCGCACGCTCGGCGCGAGCGCCGCGCCGAAGGAGTGATCACATGGCCAAACGTGTCATGAGCCTGATCGCCGCGCTGGGCGCGGTCATTGCTACGTTCGTCTTTCTCCCCGCCTCCACGGCATCGGCCGCCGCCTGCGCCCCGGCCTGGAGCGCCTCCTCCGTCTACACGGGCGGCGGATCCGCCTCGTACGGCGGGCACAACTGGTCCGCGAAGTGGTGGACCCAGAACGAGCGGCCCGGTACGACGGACGTCTGGGCCGACCAGGGCAGCTGCGGATCCGGCGGCGAAACGGAACCGGGGGAGCCGGACCCTTCGGGCTTCGTCGTAAGTGAGTCCCAGTTCAACCAGATGTTCCCGAGCCGGAATTCCTTCTACACATACAGCGGCCTCACCGCGGCCCTGAGCGCCTATCCCGGCTTCGCCGGCACCGGCAGCGACACGGTCAAGAAGCAGGAGGCGGCGGCGTTCCTCGCCAACGTCAGCCATGAGACCGGCGGCCTGGTGCACATCGTGGAGCAGAACACCGCGAACTACCCGCACTACTGCGACACCAGTCAGTCCTACGGCTGCCCGGCCGGACAGGCTGCCTACTACGGCCGCGGCCCGATCCAGCTCAGCTGGAACTTCAACTACAAGGCCGCCGGTGAAGCCCTCGGTATCGATCTGCTCGGCAACCCTTGGCAGGTGGAGCGGAACGCGTCCGTGGCCTGGAAGACCGGCCTCTGGTACTGGAACACCCAGTCGGGCCCCGGCACGATGACGCCCCACAACGCCATCGTCAACGGCGCGGGCTTCGGCGAGACCATCCGGTCCATCAACGGCAGCATCGAGTGCAACGGCGGCAACCCCGCCCAGGTCCAGAGCCGCATCGACAAGTACCGGGCGTTCGTCCAGATCCTCGGTACCACACCCGGCTCGAACCTGAGCTGCTGAACCCGGCCCCACCCCGGGGCGTAGGGGGCGCGCCCGGCCACGGCCGGCCGCGCCCCCGATTAGGGGAGGAGAGCGAGGACAGCGGCGTGCGCAGCAGCGGCCCCGGACATCACCTGCTGATCCTCCGGGCGAGCCGGGACTTCTGGGACGACCGGCCCCCTGAACTCGTCGAGCCCGCGGAGCAGGAGACCGAAGCCGAGTTCAGCGTCCTGGCCACCGCGGTGAGCGAGCTGGGGCGAACCGGAGACCGTCGATCTCTGGCCGTACCTGGGGCGTGACGAGGAGGGCGCGGGCGTCGTTCCGGAACCGATGGGGCAGCTCTGCAGTCTGGCGGGCAGCATGCAGGTCCGGCGGGTGCCCGGGGGCACGCGGTGGCTGGGTCTCGCTGTGGGGCAGGCCGATCCGGAATTCCCCATCTGGCTGCTCCCCGCTGTGGGGGAGACGACGACGCTTTCGGGGTGAGAATGCCCAACGCCACCTGCGTCGGGGGCCGGGCTCCCTACGCCGCGGACCGGGCTCCGTGCGGCGAGGAGCTGCTCCATGCTCCGCGGAACGGGTCCCGTGCGCCGGTGGGCCGACGACAGCGACCACCCCCGTGAGCCGCTGCCGCCGTGCCGTGCGGACGTCACCCGACGTCCTCAGGCCCCCGGATCCGGGATGTTCCGACGTTCCCCGAACATCCCGGAGCACGCTGCGGACTCTAGAGGTGCGGGGCGGCGGGCCGGGAGGTGCAATTCGCACGGTGTGGCCTCCCGCGGGTATCAATCCGCACAGCCGGACCGGTACTCTGCACCCCGGTTTCGGGAGGGACGGGGACGGGGGACACGTGCGTGCGCGGGAACGGGCCGACGACGTACTGCTGATGTACCGGCTGGCGCGGACCGGTGGTGCACCGGAACTGCTGCGCAGGCTGGCCCAGCGGGCGGAGGGCTGGGTCGGGATCCTGGACGGCAACGGCACGGTGCTCCAGGCCGCGGCAGGGAACATCCGGTGGCCGGGCCACGAGGCGGCCGGGACCGCCGCCCGGGCAGCCCGGGAGCTGACGGCCCGGGGCGCCGACTCGTACTCCCTCGACACCGGCGAGTGCGCCGTGCTGCTGCTCCCCCTCGACCGGGCACCCGGGAGACCCGGCCCGGTCCTCGCACTCGTCGCACCCAAGCCGCTGCCCGGCGGGCTGAGCACGCTGATGGCCGACGCGGTGATGCCGCTGGCCCTGGCCTGGGCGTCGGAGAGCGTCGAACGCAAGCGGCGGCGGGTGGACCTCGCGGAGTCCCGAGGCCGCGAGGCCGTGCTGCATCTGCTGATGACGGGCCAGCTCTCCATCGCCCATCAGGTGGCGGGCGCCCTGCGGCCGAAGCTTCCCGACCCCGTACGCGTCTGTGTCGTCGAGTGCTCCGGCGGACAGCGGGACGAGGTGGCCCGGATCTGTACGGACGCCTCCGGCGGCAGGACCTGGATCGTGCGCTGCCCGGTCTACGCCCGTCATCTGATCCTGATCGTGCCCGCGGACGAAGAAGCGGAGACGGAAGGCCCTTCGGCCGGCCGCACGCTCGGCCCGGCCGTCGCCGGACTCGTGGACGACTGTGTCGTGGGCATCAGCGAGGAAGTGCGGCTCTGCGACACGGCGACCGCCTACCAGCAGGCCTTCCACGCCCTCGCCGTCGCCCGTGGCCTTCCCGGGCGGCATGCCAGTTTCGGCGCCGCCCCGGAGCCCGCGCTGCTCGTAGGCGCCGCCGGGGCGCGGTGGGCGGAAGCTTTTCTCGCGCCCCTCCTCTCGCACCTGCCGCGTCGCTCGCAGGACCCGGGCAGCCAGGAGCTGTCGGCGACGGTCGCGTCCTGGCTGGCGTTCTCCTCCCACGCCACCCGGCACCTCAAGATCCACCGCAACACCCTGGCCGCCCGGCTGAAGCTCGTCGGCGAACTCCTCGGCCTGGACCTGAACCGCGTCGCGGACCAGGCGGCCGTCGATCTGGCCCTCCGGATCAGGGACACCCCGGCGCTCCACCGCTCCCAGCCCGAGGGTTCCGCGCCGTCGGAGGACCTCGACGCCGTCCTGCGGGCCCCGGGCGTCCAGGACTGGGCCGTCCAGCAGCTCCGGCTCCTCGCCCAGGCCGGACCGATGGGCGAGAAGACCCTGCGGACCTGGCTGCGCTGCGAGGCCCAACTGAGCCCGGCCGCCGCCGAACTGGGCATCTCCGTGCCCGGCGCGCGCAAGCGGCTCATCCGGCTCGAGGCCCTGCTGTGCCGTTCGCTGCTCCGGACGCCGAGCGCGCGGTACGACCTGTGGCTCGCCTTCCGGGCGACGGACCTCGCGGAGTGAGCCGAACCGGCCCGTGCCGCTCAGCCCGTCTTCGTGTACGTCAGACTCGTGCCGGTGGCCGTGATCCTGCGGTGCAAAGGGTGCCGTCGGGCAGCAGCGTGAGGACGGTGTGCTCCCCGAGGGATGCTCGGGAGCCACGAGCCACGAGCCACGAGCCCGGAGCCGATCATCGCCCCGGCGCGGCCCCGCTCCGAGCGGGCCAGAAAACACCTGGCCCGTCCCGGCGGCGCCGAGGCGTCCCCACAGGAGGCATGTGCCGATGCGTGCTCCGGAGACGGTCCCGGACCCACGGAGGGCCGCCGGTTCCGCGCGGTGACCCGACACCCTGCCGAGCAGGGCGGCCCACGCTGTACACAGTGGCCATGGAGGACGGCGGGCCCGCCGCATACGCTCGCCGCATGAGCCCCGATGCCCCTCGCCCCCCGTACGCCGACCCCGCGGCGGGCGCGGCCGTGAAGGCCGCCGACCGCGCGCACGTGTTCCACTCCTGGTCCGCCCAGGGCCTGATCGACCCGCTCGCCGTCGCCGGCGCCGAGGGGGCGTATTTCTGGGACTACGACGGCAACCGCTATCTGGACTTCACCAGCGGTCTCGTCTTCACCAACATCGGCTACCAGCACCCCACCGTCGTCGCCGCGATCCAGGAACAGGCCGCGAAACTCACCACCTTCGCGCCCGCGTTCGCCATCGAGTCGCGCTCCGAGGCCGCCCGCCTGATCGCCGAGCGCACCCCCGGCGACCTGGACAAGATCTTCTTCACCAACGGCGGCGCCGAGGCCGTCGAGAACGCGGTCCGCATGGCCCGGGTGCACACCGGACGCCAGAAGGTGCTCTCCGCCTACCGCTCGTACCACGGAGCCACCGCCACCGCGATCAACCTCACCGGGGACCCCCGCCGCTGGGCCTCCGACAACGGTTCCGCGGGTGTCGTCCGCTTCTGGGCGCCGTTCCTCTACCGCTCGCCGTTCTACGCGCAGACCGAGGCCGAGGAGTGCGCCCGCGCGCTCCAGCACCTGGAGGACACACTCGCCTTCGAGGGCCCGGCGACCGTCGCCGCGGTCATCCTGGAGACGATCCCCGGCACGGCGGGCATCATGACGCCGCCTCCGGGCTATCTCGCGGGCGTCCGCGAGATCTGCGACCGGTACGGGATCGTGTTCGTCCTCGACGAGGTGATGGCCGGCTTCGGGCGCACCGGTAAGTGGTTCGCCGCCGACCACCACGACGTCGTCCCGGACCTCATGACGTTCGCGAAGGGCGTCAACTCCGGTTACGTGCCGCTCGGCGGCGTCGCCATCAGCGCCGAGATCGCCGCCACGTTCGAGACCCGCCCCTACCCCGGCGGACTCACCTACTCCGGTCACCCGCTGGCCTGCGCCGCCGCCGTCGCCACGATCAAGGTCATGGAGGAGGAGCGGACCGTCGAGAACGCCGCACACCTCGGCGAGCACCTGCTCGGCCCCGGCCTGCGCGAGCTCGCCGAGCGCCACCCGTCCGTCGGCGAGGTGCGGGGACTCGGCGCGTTCTGGGCGCTGGAACTGGTCCGCGACCGGGAGACCCGCGAGCCCCTGGTCCCGTACAACGCGACCGGTGAGGCCAACGCCCCGATGGTGGCCTTCGGCGCGGCGTGCAGGAAGAACGGCCTCTGGCCCTTCATCAACATGAACCGCACCCACGTCGTCCCCGCCTGCAACCTCAGCGAGGCCGAGGCGAAGGACGGTCTCGCCGCCCTGGACGCGGCCCTCTCGGTCGCCGACGAGCACACCGTGTAGGCGGGCACAGGACGCGACGCCCTCCCCCGTGCCCGGAACAGGGCACATGCCCTGGCTTATGGTGACCGGAGCCGAGAACGGGAGGGGGCGTCATGGGTGGTGCGGGCGGAGGTGTGACGCGCAGTACGCTGCGGCAGCAGATCGCCGATGCGCTGCGGGACGAGGTGCTCGCGGGGCGTCTGCGGCCCCGGGTGGAATTCACCGTCAAGCAGATCGCCGAGCAGTACGGGGTGTCCGCGACACCCGTCCGGGAGGCGCTCTTCGACCTCTCCGCGCAGGGACTGCTCGAATCCGACCAGCACCGCGGTTTCCGGGTTCGCGAGTACACCGTCGCCGACTACCGGTCGATGGTGGAGGCGCGCGCCCTGGTCATCGACGGGGTGTTCCGGGAGATCTTCGACGGGACCGGCTCGGCGCCCGCCGTGATCGGTGCCCATCAGGCCGCCCTCGTCTCCGTACGCCGCCGGGCGGAGGAGGCCGCACGGGCCGCGCGCAGCGGCGACCTCGACATCCTCATCGGCTACGACCTGCGGTTCTGGCGGGAGCTCGGAGTGGTCATCGGCAACACCTACATCACCGACTTCCTGCAGCGGCTGCGCATGCAGGCCTGGGCCTTCGCCGTCCCGTACCTGCGAGGGGACGCCGACGTGTGCGACTGGCTGTGGAACGGCCACCCGGAGCTGGTGGCCGCGATCACGGCCGCCGACGGGCCCGCCGTACGCGCGGTGCTGGACGACTACTACGCGCACGGGCTGAGCTGGGCTGACCGGCTGGCCGCCGGCGACCCCCCGCACCCGGGCCACGGCTGAGCGCGGGCCCGCCGTGCCCGATCGCGGTCCGGCCCGCGCACTGTGCGCGGGGTCCCGGCCGCATTACGCTGTTCCGACCATTGCACGAACCCGTTGGAGAGCGAGACTTCGTGGCCTGTGACCTGTGGCTGGTCCCCCTCGTCGATGTGCTGTGCCACAGCCCCGACAATCCGTTCGCCGAAGAGATCGCCGTCTACGACAAGGCGTTGACCGAAGCGGGGCTGCCGCCCGTTCCCGTCTACGCCTACATGCCGGGACTCACCGGGGACGTCGCCCCGGTGGCCGGTTTCGACTACACCGCCCTGCACTTCCTGCGCCGCGCCTACCTGCTCCAGCTGAGCGGCCTCGCCGTCACGCCCGTCGACGAACTGGGCGGGGACTACGAGCAGGTGCTGGAGATGTTCGAGCAGAGCGCGCAGGAGTCGCACCTGGTCTGGCACTACGACCATGCCGGAGCGTACGTCCCGGTGGACTTTCCCCGCCCGCTCTCCGGCGACCAGCTCCTGGAAGGCGGCGGCCCGCTGGGCTCCTCCCACGGCCTGCTGCGGGAACTGGAGTTCGTCGCCCCGGCCCTCGGTATCGACCCGGCCAACCCGCCGGCCGCCCCGCTCCCGCCCGCCGGCCCGACCTCGCTGGAGGAGCCGGCCGCCCCGGTTCCGTACGACGAGAACCCCTTCGCCCGGGAGCGGCACGTCTGGCTGGGTCTGCACGCTGCGGCCACCCGCAGCCTCGCGCAGGGGTCGATGATCATTTTCAGCTGACCCGCATCGGGTGCCGGTGGCCGTCCCGCTCATTCAGCGGGTCGGTCACCGGCTCCCGGCGGCTTCAGCGGGGCGGCTCCGGCGGGCGCTGGCGCGGCATGTTCGGCCGGGCCACCGCAGGCATGGTGAGCCGGCCGGGTGCGGGCTCGGGCCGGCCGCCGGGCCCGCCCGAGACCAGCGACTGCATCCCCATGGGCGCGGGCCCGGCCCGGAACTCCACCATCCAGTCCGCCGTCTCCATGCGGACGAGCTCGGTGATGTCCTCCGAGAACCGGCGCAGCACCCCCAGACACCGCTCCGCGGCCTCACTGGCGGTGCCCTCCGTGGGCCCGAGCACCTCCCGGACGCACTCGGAGGACCAGTCGAACTGGAGCACCTGCAGGCGCCGCTGCACGGCCTGTGCCGTCGCGAGATTCCTTATCCAGCCGGAGGTCAGGCCGAAGTACCGGTCGCACGCCATGCACGCGGCGCCCAGCAGCAGCGACAGATAGCCCCAGCCGGCCGACCCGTGCAGTTCCCCGGTCAGATCGAGCAGCGGGAGGGCCGCGCCCGCGACCACCCCTGCCGCCGTGCCGAGCCGGAGCAGCCTGGCCGTGCGCCGCTTGCGGACCCGGTCACGCAGATACCAGTCGGCGGTTCCCAGGGCGCCGGCCTCGACCCAGCGGTACAGCTCGTCGAGCCGTTCGGCGGGTTCGCCCCAGTCGCCGAGGGGGAAGGCGCGGCCGGTCAGGTCCCGAGGGCTCGATCCGTTGCGCGAACCGGACCGCTCGGTTCCGGTGCCTGCACCGGATCCCGCGCCGGACTCCTTGCGGGGCGGCCCTTCGGGCTGCATCTCCGGCTGACTCACCGGGGCACTCCTCTGCACTCTGCGTTCGGCGCGTATCGACGCGGATCGGCATGGTTTCGGTCACGGAGGGGGCGGGTACCGGCACAACGCCGGAGCCCCCCCACCCGTGTAACTCTGCGTTACCCCTGCGGTGCGCAGGGGTACGGATACGCATGCCCTTCCTACCGCCGAATGGTGGGCCGCGGGGTCGAAATCGCGGGATTCCCGGTTAGGTACGGCCTCTGGTCAGGTATAGGAGCACGGCAGGGACTTTTCAGAACTCACCCGAAAGAGTTGGTCCTGGCGGGTGAGGCGTGGCGTCCGGCGAACACGTAGGCTCGGCGTACCGAAACAATTCGTCGTCGAAATGCCAGGAGTGACCGTGATTCCCGGTGGTGGCCAGCCCAACATGCAGCAGCTGCTCCAGCAGGCCCAGAAGATGCAGCAGGATCTAGCCGTGGCCCAGGAGGAGCTGGCGAGGACCGAGGTCGAGGGGCAGGCGGGCGGTGGGCTCGTGAAGGCCACGGTGACCGGGTCCGGAGAGCTCCGCGGCCTGGTGATCGACCCCGGCGCGGTGGACCCGGAGGACACCGAGACGCTCGCCGATCTCGTGGTCGCCGCGGTCCAGGCGGCGAACGAGAACGCGCAGCAGCTCCAGCAGCAGAAGCTGGGCCCGCTGGCCCAGGGTCTGGGCGGCGGCATGCCAGGTCTCCCGTTCTGACCTCTGTAGCTACCCAGGCGTACCGGATACGGTTCGAGCAGGAGAAAGAAAGGCGTTCCGTTGTACGAAGGCGTGGTTCAGGAGCTGATCGACGAGCTGGGCAGGCTGCCGGGCGTCGGTCCCAAGAGCGCGCAGCGGATCGCCTTCCACGTCCTGCAGGCCGAGCCCACCGACGTACGCCGTCTCGCCCACGCCCTTCTCGAGGTCAAGGACAAGGTCCGCTTCTGCGAGATCTGCGGCAACGTCGCACAGCAGGAGCAGTGCGGGATCTGCCGGGACGCGCGCCGTGACCGGACGGTCATCTGCGTGGTCGAGGAGCCCAAGGATGTCGTGGCGGTCGAGCGGACCCGTGAATTCCGGGGCCGCTACCACGTGCTCGGCGGCGCGATCAGCCCGATCGAGGGCGTCGGCCCCGACGATCTGCGCATCAGGGAACTGCTGGCCCGGCTCGCGGACGGCTCCATCACGGAGCTGATCCTGGCGACGGACCCCAATCTGGAGGGCGAGGCCACCGCGACGTACCTCGCCCGGATGGTCAAGCCGATGGGCCTGCGGGTCACGCGGCTGGCCAGTGGACTGCCCGTGGGCGGCGACCTGGAGTACGCGGACGAGGTCACCCTCGGCCGTGCCTTCGAGGGAAGGCGGCTGCTCGATGTGTGACCCGGCATCTGACTGCGGCTTTATGCGCGGCGGCGCTATGTTCTACCCACCGTTCGCGACCGTGCCCACGGGAGGTCCCCTCGATGTCTGACGCCACGCTGAACTCCGTCACGCAGGATCCGGACGACTTCGCCGTCCAGATCGCGGACCAGATCAAGACCTTCATCGTCGCGGTCACCGAGGTGTCCAAGGCCGAGGAGCCCGAGGAAGCCGTCCCGGTCCTGCTCCTCCAGGTCTCCCAGCTCCTGCTGGCCGGCGGGAGACTCGGTGCGTACGAGGACATCCTCCCGGACGAGCGCTACGAGCCGGACCTGGGCGCCGAGCCGGACGCCGACGGGCTGCGTGAGCGCTTCGCGGAGCTCCTGGAGCCCATCGACATCTACTCCGAGGTCTTCGACCCGTACGAGCCGCGCAAGGCCCCCGTGCCCCACCGCATCTCCGACGACCTGGCCGACCTGGTCACGGACCTCGGCCACGGCCTCGCGCACTACGAGGCGGACCGCACGGCGGAGGCCATGTGGTGGTGGCAGTTCTCGTACTTCTCCAACTGGGGCTCCACCGCGTCGGCGGCCCTGCGTGCGCTCCAGTCGCTGATCGCACACATCCGGCTGAACCAGCCGCTCCAGGAGCTCGACGGCCTGGACACGGACCAGGATCCGGGTGACGGGGACCTGGCCGAGGAGGCGGGGCGTGTGATGGCCGAGGAGATCGCGGGACCGCTGGGTCTGCGGCCGGTCCTGTAGCAGCGGCTCGGGGGCTTCTGCGACCTCTGTGGCCTTCTGTGACCTCTGCGCCTGCTGTGTCCTGGGACACAAAGAGGCGTGCGGGACGAGGGAGCGGGCAGCAGCACGGTACGAGCAGTTCGGAGCGTCAGGCCGTACCAGGTGGTGGGCGGGACATCTCACCATCCGGTATCGATGGGTCGATTCCGGACTGCTCGTTAAACTGAGTCGACCGCACCATTATTGAGCGAGGAGCGCACGTGGGCCTTGTCGTGCAGAAGTACGGAGGCTCCTCCGTAGCCGATGCCGAAGGCATCAAGCGTGTTGCCAAGCGAGTCGTCGACGCCAAGAAGAACGGCAACCAGGTGGTTGTCGTGGTGTCCGCGATGGGCGACACGACGGACGAGTTGATCGATCTCGCCGAGCAGGTATCCCCGATGCCTGCCGGGCGTGAGTTCGACATGCTGCTGACCGCCGGGGAGCGGATCTCCATGGCCCTGCTGGCGATGGCGATCAAAAACCTGGGCCACGAGGCCCAGTCGTTCACGGGCAGCCAGGCCGGTGTCATCACCGACTCGGTCCACAACAAAGCGCGCATCATCGATGTCACGCCCGGCCGTATCCGGACCTCGATCGACGAGGGCAACATCGCCATCGTCGCCGGGTTCCAGGGTGTGAGCCAGGAGGGCAAGAACATCACGACCCTCGGTCGCGGCGGCTCCGACACGACCGCCGTCGCGCTGGCCGCCGCGCTGGACGCGGAGGTCTGTGAGATCTATACCGATGTGGACGGTGTCTTCACCGCCGACCCCCGGGTCGTGAAGAAAGCCCAGAAGATCGACTGGATCTCCTTCGAGGACATGCTGGAGCTGGCGGCGTCCGGCTCCAAGGTGCTGCTGCACCGATGCGTCGAGTACGCACGTCGTTACAACATTCCGATCCACGTCCGCTCGTCCTTCTCCGGACTGCGCGGCACCTGGGTCAGCAACGAGCCGCAAGGGGACCAGCAGGTGGAGCACGCCATCATCTCCGGAGTCGCCCACGACGTCTCCGAGGCCAAGGTCACGGTCGTCGGCGTACCCGACAAGCCGGGCGAGGCCGCCGCGATCTTCCGCGCCGTCGCGGACGCCGAGATCAACATGGACATGGTGGTGCAGAACGTCTCCGCCGCCTCGACCGGTCTCACGGACATCACGTTCACCCTGCCCAAGGCGGAGGGCCGCAAGGCCATCGACGCCCTGGAGCGCAACCGCGCAGGCATAGGCTTCGAGTCGCTGCGCTACGACGACCAGATCGCGAAGATCTCCCTGGTCGGCGCCGGCATGAAGACCAACCCCGGGGTCACCGCCGGCTTCTTCGAGGCGCTGTCGAACGTCGGAGTGAACATCGAGCTGATCTCGACGTCCGAGATCCGCATCTCGGTGGTCACCCGTGTCGACGACGTCAACGAGGCCGTGCGTGCCGTGCACACCGCCTTCGGTCTCGACAGCGACTCCGACGAGGCCGTCGTCTACGGGGGCACCGGCCGATGACGGGACGCCGCCCTTCGCTCGCGGTCGTCGGCGCGACCGGGGCGATCGGCGGTGTCATGCTCCAGATCCTCTCGCAGCACGAGGATGTCTGGGGCGAGGTCAGACTGATCGCCTCTCCGCGTGCGGCCGGCACCAAGCTGGTCGTACGCGGTGAGGAGAGCGAGGTCCTCGCGCTTTCCGAGGACGTGTTCGACGGGGTGGACGTCGCCCTGTTCCTGGTACCGGACGAGGTCTCCGCACAGTGGGGGCCGGTCGCCGCCGCCAGGGGCGCCGTGGTCGTGGACGACTCGGCGGCCTTCCGGCTGGACGACGACGTTCCCCTGGTCGTCCCCGAGATCAACCCCTACGCCGCGCGGCTGAGGCCTCGCGGCATCGTCGCGTCTCCTCACTGCACGACGCTGACGCTGATCGTCGCGGTCGGCGCGCTGCACGCCGAGTTCGGGCTGCTTGAGCTGATCGTCTCGTCCTACCAGGCGGCGAGCGGCGCGGGCCGGGACGGCGTCGCCGTGCTCCGCGAACAGCTCGCCCTGGTGGCGGGCACGGAGCTGGGTACCCGCCCCGGCGACGTACGGCGGGCACTGGGCGACGGGGACAAGAGCCCGTTCGCCGCCCCGGTGGCACTGAACGTGGTGCCATGGGCCGGGACCGACGCCGGGGGCGGCTGGTCGTCCGAGGAGCTGGCGATCCGCGAGGAGTGCCGGAAGGTCCTGGGCCTGCCGGACCTGAAGGTGACGGCGACCTGTGTGTACGTACCAGTCGTGGCGACGCACTCCATGTCCGTGCACGCCCGCTTCGAGAACGAGGTGTCCGTGGCCCGGGCGCACGAGGTCCTGGCGACCGCGCCAGGGGTGGTGCTCTTCGACAGCCCGGCGGCCGGCGACTTCCCCACCCCGTCCGATGTCGTGGGCACCGACCCGGCCTGGGTGGGCCGGGTGCGGCAGTCGATGGACGATCCCCAGGCCATCGAAATGTTCATCTGCGGCGATAATCTCCGAAAAGGCGCGGCTCTCAATGTGGCCCAGATCGCCGAGTCGGTGGCCGGGGAATTTCCTCGTACTTGATCGAACCTGTTTTGTAGGATCTGTGTACGCCCTGTGGGTAAGTTGCTGGTCTCAATCTTTTGAGCTGGGGCGTTGTCATATCCGACGATGATCTCCTGGTACTCCGCAACCGCTACGCGGATGTGACGCGTCTACGTCGTCACTTCTTGCGTGACTGGATGCGTTTTCGGGGCATTTGGGGAAGAGCAGGTACGAATGAGGGCATGTCGCACAGCATCGAACGCGGTGCCGTACGCGTACAACCCTGACGGGGGGAAGCGTGTCCAACTGGCGTGGCAGAGGTTCTCGACATCACAGTGGTGGGCCCGTTGCGTGGCGCTTCGGTGCGTCCGCTCCGGAGGCCCCGCGCACCCGGCGGTATGCCGGTGATAGCGCCCATGCCCGCTGCGCGACCCGCCCAGCTGCCTTCGCAGCGCGAGGGCGCTGAGGAGACGGTGGCGGCAGGAACGACGGTCGACCATCTCACCGAGACCTATCGCGCCCACTACCGCTCGCTGCTGGGCCTCGCGGCACTCCTGCTGGACGACACCGCGTCCTGCGAGGACGTGGTGCAGGAGGCGTTCATCCGGGTGCACTCGGCGCGGAACCGGGTGCGCGATCCGGAGAAGACGCTCGCGTATCTCCGCCAGACCGTGGTCAACCTGTCCCGCTCGGCACTGCGTCGGCGCATCCTCGGCCTGAAGCTCCTCTCGAAGCCGATGCCCGACATGGCGAGCGCGGAGGAGGGCGCATACGACCAGCTGGAGCGGGACGCGCTGATCAAGGCGATGAAAGGGCTGCAGCGCCGCCAGCGCGAGGTTCTGGTGCTGCGCTATTTCTCGGACATGACGGAGGCCCAGGTCGCGGAGACACTGGGGATATCGCTCGGCTCGGTGAAGGCGTACGGCTCCCGAGGCATCGCGGCACTGCGTGTCGTGATGGAGGCGCAGGCATGAGCGGGCGCGAGCACAGGCACGACGATGACCGGACTGGAAACGGAATTGTGAACCAAGGACCGGAGGACATCCCGAACACCGATGCGGAGCGGGACGGTGAACGGAAGCACGACGCTGAAACCGACGCAGCCGACGGCGCGGAAGCCGCCTCAGGACCCGCCGCCTCAGGTGCGGACTCGGGCAGTGACGACTCTGCCGGTGACGACTCTGCCGGTGACGACGCGGACGGTGACGACGCGGCCGGTGACGACGCGGCCGGTCATGACGCGGCCGGTCATGACGCCGGATCCGACGGTGGCGGCACGCTGACCGAGCTCTTCGGCGGCGAAGGCGGCGGAGACGGTGTCTGCGGAGGCTCCGGCGGTCTCGACGGCTCAGGCGGCGGGGGCATGGACGAGGACGCGCTGCGCCGCATGCTGCACGGCGCCGTCCAGGGTCTTGAGCCCTCCGACGGCACCCTCGGTCATCTGTACCGCGCGGTGCCCGCCCGGCGCGCCCGGCGGCGGCAGGGTGTGGTGGGTGCAGCGGCTGCGGCGCTGCTGATCGGGACCGCGGTACCCGCTTTCGTCCATGTGGCGAATTCGGATGGATCGGCCACCGCCAACCCAGCCATCGCCGGCCACGGCCAGCAGGCCCAGGGAGGCAGCGGCGAGGACGCGGGCGCCGAATCCGACGCCGGAAAGACGGCAGGCCCGGCGGACCGGCAGACCGAGGGTGTCGAGGGCGAGACCGGCAACCCCACGGCCCCGACACGGGGGTCGGACCCGGATACTGAGAAGAGCGGGACCGCGGACCCGGGCGCCCCGCCGGGACTCCCCGCGGCCGCCAGCGCGGTCTGCGAGCCCGACCAGCTCGGGGTCGCCTCCGCCGATGCGGGCGCGGCCGACGCAGACGGCACGGTGTACGGGACCTTCAGGATCGCCAACACGTCCGGCGACGCCTGCTCGGTCACCAGTAACGGCACGGTCGACTTCCAGGCGGTGGGCGCTGCCGACCCGCTGAAGATCACTGTGGTGCAGCACACCGCGGGCGACCCCGCGGCCGGGCTGCCCGATCCGTCGCTGGAGCCGGGGACCGTGCTCCTGAAGCCGACGATGACGTATGAGGTGCGCTTCGCCTGGGTGCCGTCGGACACCTGTCCGACCGTAGGCAGTTCGCCCAGCCCTACGCCTACGGACGGCGACGGGGGCGGGGGCGGCGGTGCCGGCGGTGCAGGCGGCCCCGGCGAGGGCACAGATACTGCCGTGGGGACGACGGACACCGAGGCGCACTCCGGCAGTGCGGAAGAGGGCCCGGCGGACGGCAGCATCGCGGTCACGCATACCCCGGAGGCGGGGGCGCCGACCGCGGAGACCACGATCGCCAACGCGTGCGCCGGCACGATCTACCGCACGGGCGTACTGGACGCCTCGTAGCCGGGTCACGGGTGCGTAGCCTGGCCCCCGTCACGGGTAAGGGCCCTCCTGAACTCCCGAATTCCGGAGGGCCCCTGCACGTATGCGCATCCGTTCCGGTCGCGGGGCACCGCTCCGTCAGTCGGCGTCGGCCGCCAGCCCCAGCTGCACGTCGCGCGCGGCCTCCGCCTCGCGGCGCACCAGCCGGAACCACATGAAGAGCACGAAGCCGCCGAAGACGAACCACTCGCCGGTGTAGCCGAGGTTCTGAAAGGCCTTCAGGTCGAGACCGCTGCCCTGCGCCGCGGCCGCGGGAACAGGCTTCATCCCGCTGCTGCCCGTGCCACCCGCATGCGGCTCGGCCAGGGTCACCCAGGCGTCGTACACGTCGTACGGGACGAGGTTCACGAGGGACGCGGCGCTGATCATGCCGAGCTGGCCCTCGGGAAGCCCGCCGCTGAGGTCGACGCCGGTGGTGCCGCTGTTCTCGGAGGCCTGCAGATCGCCGGTCACGGTGACCTCGCCGACAGGCGCAGAGGGAATCTCGGTGCTTCCCGGGGTACCCGCCAGCCAGCCCCGCACGACCGGCAGTGCCTTGCCGCTGTCGGTGCGCAGCAGATCCAGCACGTAGAAGCCGTGGCGGTCGTCCAGCTTGCGGCCGGGGACCAGGAACTGGTCGGCGTACGTCCCCGTCGCCACGGCGGGGCGGCCGGAGGTCTCCGTGCTCACGGGGAGCAGCTCGTCGAGCGGCTTCGGGGAGCGGGTACCCGGATCGGGGCGCTCCTCGGCCTCCTCGTGCGTCCGCACGCGGTCCTCGAAACGGCCGAGCTGCCACGTGCCCATGAACACGCAGAACGGGATGGCCAGCACGACGAAGAGGTTGATCCCCCACCACCGCGGGGTCAGCAGGAACCGGTACACCCCTCTACGGTACGGTTCCCCGCTCCGGGCCCCCGGGGCGGGGTGCACCATTTATCCGGACCTTATGCCGTCGGCCGGTCTTCCACCCGCCCTTCCTCCTGGCCCTCGGCCTGTGCACGTCCGAGGTGGCGCAGCGTGAAGTCCAGCTCCAGCCGTACCTGCTTGATCCGCTCCTCCACGACGAGCGAGCCGTGCCCCGCGTCATAGCGGTACACCTCGTGGACCGCTCCACGGGCCGCGAGGCGGTCCACGTAGTTCTCCACCTGACGGATCGGGCAGCGCGGATCGTTGACGCCGGCGGAGATGTAAACCGGCGCGCGCACGGCGTTCACATAGGTCAGCGGGGACGAGGCCTCGAAGCGCTCGGGCACCTCCTCCGGTGTCCCGCCCAGCAGTGTGCGGTCCATCGCCTTCAGCGCTTCCATCTCGTCGTGATAGGCGGTCACGTAGTCGGCGACCGGAACAGCTGCCAGCCCGAGGGCCCAGACATCCGGCTGCGTACCGAGCCCGAGCAGGGTCAGATAGCCGCCCCACGAACCGCCGGCCAGCACCAGCCGCTCGGGGTCCGCGACCCCTGACTTCACCGCCCACTCCCGGACGGCCGCGATGTCCTCGAGCTCGATCAGCCCGACCCGGTGCTTGAGTGCGTCCGTCCAGGCGCGGCCGTAGCCCGTGGATCCGCGGTAGTTGACCCGCACGACGGCGAAACCGTGGTCCACCCATGCGGCGGGTCCCGATGAGAAGGCGTCGCTGTCGTGCCAGGTGGGCCCACCGTGTATCTCGAAGACCGTGGGGAACGGGCCGTCACCGGTGGCCGGAGTCTGCACAAGGGCGTGGATACGCCCGCCGGGGCCGTCGACCCAGGCGTCCCGCACCGGCACCGAGGCCGGAGCCTTCGCACCAGGCGGGTCGAGCACGACGGAGCCCGTCGTGGACCGCACGGCCGGCGGCTGGGCGGCAGACGACCACAGATACTCCACAGCGCCGTCCGGACGGGCCGTGGCGCCCGAGACCGTCCCGGAAGGGGTCTCGACCCGCACCGGCCCCGCGGCGCCCGGCTCGTACCGCCACAGCTCGCTGCGGGCCTCGAAGCTGTGCTCGATCAGCAGAGCGGACCCGTCCGGATACCACTCCGCGCCCACGTCGCCGGGCAGATCGACCGGCAGATCCGTCTGCGTCCCCGCCACCGGGTCCCAGATCATCGGCTCCCACCGCCCGCGCCGCTGATGCCCGACCAGCAGCCGGGTGTCACCGGCCACCGGCGCGAAGCCCAGCACCGACAGGCCCAGCTCCTTCGTGCCGCCCTCGGTGTCGTCCAGCTCGGCGACCGTCGATCCGTCGGGGTGCACCACGCGCAGAGCGGAGTGCATCGCGTCGCCGTGCTCCGTGTGTTCCAGGGCGATCAACGTCCCGTCGTGGGAGAGGTCACCGACCCCGGCGGACTCCCGGTGCCGGTAGATCTCGACCGGCTCGGCTCCGGCGCGCACCAGGTGGACGGTCGTGCCGTCCTCGTCCGTCGAGCGGCCGACCACCGCCGAGCCGTCACGGCCGATCGCGAGCCCGGCCGGGTAGGAGGCTTCCAGTCCGGGCGTGGCCGGCTCGTCCGCACCGCCGTCGAAGGGCTGCCGCATCCACACCCCGAACTCGTCGCCGTCGGTGTCGGCGAACCACCAGACGGCCCGGCCGTCCGGCGTCAGCACCCCGTCGGTCGTGCCGTTGGGCCGGTCCGTGACCTGGCGCTGCTTCCCGGTCCTCCGGTCCCACGCGTACAGCTCGTACGTGCCGGTGGCGTTGGAGACGAAGAGTGCGCGGTCGGGAGCGTCCTCGGCCCAGTCGGGCAGGGACACCCGCGCGGCGCGGAAGCGCTGCTCCCACTGCGGCGGCTCCTGCTCCCGCTCCGGTACGGACGCGTCGTTCTGTGTGTCGCTCATGACCCCATCAAACCCGATGCGGCCCTACCCCCGGGTGGCCTGTGGATAACTGTTCGCACGCACCCCCGGCCTGTGGGTAACTTTCCCGGCATGTACTCACCGATGCCCGAGGACTGGCACGAGGCCAACCGCGCACGCTGGGACGAACGCGTGGCCATCCACGCGGCCGGCGACTTCTACGACCTGGATGCCTTCAGGGCGGGCAAGGACGCACTGCGCGGCTTCGAGCTCGCGGAGGTCGGTGACGTGACGGGCCGGACGCTGCTGCATCTGCAGTGCCACATCGGCCTCGACACCCTGTCCTGGGCCCGCCACGGTGCCGCCCAGGTCGTGGGCCTCGACTTCTCCGAGCCCGCCGTCGAGGCCGCCCGAGGCCTGGCCCGTTCGCTGGGCCTGCCGCCGGAGCGGGCCGTCTTCGTCGCATCCGATGTGTACGACGCCGTCCAGGCCGTGCCGGACTCCGCGTACGACATCGTCTACACCGGACTGGGTGCGCTGAACTGGCTGCCGGACGTGCCCCGTTGGGCGGAAGTCGTGGCTTCGCTGGTCGCGCCCGGCGGTTTCCTCTACCTGGCGGAGTTCCATCCCCTGACCGACTGTCTGGACGACGAGACCGGCTCGACGATCGCGTACGACTACTTCAGCCCCGATCCCTGGGTGGACGAGTCGCCAGGCACGTACGCCGACGTCGACGCCGCCACCGTGCACAACCGCAGCGTCGAGTGGCAGCACCCCGTGGGCGAGGTCGTTTCGGCACTGGCGGCTGCCGGGCTGCGGATCGAGTTCCTGCACGAACACGATGCCTCGCTCTTCGCCCGTTACCCGGCGCTGGTGCGGCATGCGGACGGCTACTACCGCTTCCCGGCCGATCGCCCGCGCATTCCGATGATGTACTCGATCAAGGCGACGCGGCCGATCGGCGGCTGACGGCAAGCGGCCCCGCCCGCCGGGCGGGGCCGCTCCACGCGCGTTACGCCACGGAGTCGAAGGCCGGCAGATAGCCGTTGGACTGGCCGATGGCCTTGGGATGGTACGAGTTGGCGACCGGGACGGTCACGCTGTGGATCCACGCGGCACCCGAGCAGAGCTCGTGCCCCGTGAACTCGTCCACCACGCTGGAATACGTGAACCCCGCGTCGGCAGCCCGCTTGGCGAGTACCCCGTTCAGCACGTCCGACGCGTTGTTGATCACTCCGCGTTCGGTCTCCGTGAGGCCGGCGACGCAGGTGCCCGACAGCTTGTAGAAGCGCGGGTACCCCAGCACCACCACCTGGGCCTGCGGAGCACGTGTACGGATGCCCCTGTAGAGGGAGTCGAGACCGCCCGGCAGTGAGTTCTGCATCTGGGAGACGGCTGTGTTCACGCGGTTCACGCAGTTGGCCTCGCTCTGCAGGACGCATGTCTGCATGACGTCCGCGAACCCGACGTCGTTGCCGCCGGCTGTGACGCTCACGAGCGTGGTCGACGAGCTCAGTGCGCCCAGCTGGCCGCTGGAGACGGAGGCCGTCGTCGCACCCGAGCAGGCGACGAACGCGAACGACGACGGCGCGTTCGCGTTCCTCCAGAGGTAGGGGTAGGCGTTGGTGCTGCGCTTGCAGTCGCCGCTCTCCGAGGTGTAGTTACCGGCGCCCACTCCGGAGGAGTAGGAGTCACCGAGAGCGACGTAGCTCTCGCCGGCTGCGGACGCCGGTTGCGCGAAGCCGAGGGTGACCACGGCGGCGAGCGCGAGAGCGGAGAGGGATGCCCGGAAGGTTCGTACTGACATGGCTGCCAGCCCTTCGAAACGTGGGGGACGAGTGGGGAGTTCGTGGGGCGAGCACGTTTCTAGCAGCTCTCGGTACTCGGCGGTAATGGCTCGAGGGAAAGTCGTCTGATATGCCCGAAGGATCGTTCGGTAGGCGACGCTCCGCGCGTAGATAAACCTCTGACGGCCCCTGGAAAAGGTGAAGTTACGGAGTCCCCGACACCTCTCGCGACTCCTCTGAGTCACCTCGGTGGCGCCATCTGTTCGAAACGGCAGCCTCTTCCCGTCGTCGTCTTGCCGTCACAACTGCCCGCGCACCGCTCACGGCTGCGGCCGCCAGGAAACCTGGCGGCCGCAGTGCGAGGGGCGGGGCGAAGCGTTACAGCGTGCGCTCCAGGCGGTCCGCCATCAGCCTGCTGAAGCGCGAGGGGTCGCTCAGCTCGCCACCGTCCGAGAGGAGCGCCAGCCCATGGACGAGCTCGGCCGTCTCGCTCAGTTCGGTGCCGGCTCCCTCCTCGCCGCTCTGCTCGGCGTGCGCCTTCTTCAGCCCGCTGATCAGCGCGTGCGAGGGGTTGAGTTCGAGGATTCGCTTGATCTGCGGCACCTCCTGGCCCATCGCGCGGTACATGTTCTCCAGAGCCGGAGTGACATCGTGCGTGTCCGAGACGATGCAGGCCGGCGAGACGGTGAGCCGCGAGGAGAGGCGCACCTCCTTCACGGTGTCGCCGAGCTGCTCCGTCATCCAGGTCAGCAGACCGGCGTAGTCCTGCTGCTGCTTCTCACGCTCGGCCTCGACCTCCTTCTTCTCCTCGTCGGTGTCCAGGTCGACCTCGCCCTTGGAGATGGACTGGAGCGGTTTGCCGTCGAACTCGGGAACGGACTGGACCCAGACCTCGTCGACCGGGTCGGTCAGCAGGAGAACCTCGAAGCCCTTGGCGCGGAAGGCCTCCATGTGGGGCGAGCTCTCCATGGCCGCACGCGACTCGCCCGTCATGTAGTAGATCTGCTCCTGGCCTTCCTTCATCCGCTCCACGTACGAGCGCAGGGTGGTCAGCTCCTGCTCGTCCTGGGTGGAGGAGAAGGAGGAGATCTCCAGGATCGCGTCGCGGTTCTCGAAGTCCTGGAACAGGCCCTCCTTGAGGACCCGGCCGAATTCCTTCCAGAACGTCCCGTACTTTTCGGGGGTGCCGGCCCTCATGTCCTTCACCGTCGACAGCACCTTCTTGACCAGACGGCGCCGCATCATCTCGATCTGGCGGTCCTGCTGAAGGATCTCGCGCGACACGTTGAGCGAAAGGTCCTGTGCGTCGACCACGCCCTTCACGAAGCGGAGATACGTCGGCATCAGCGCTTCGCAGTCATCCATGATGAATACGCGCTTCACATAGAGCTGCACTCCACGCTTGTGGTCCTGCATGAACAGGTCCTGCGGCGCGTGGGACGGCAGGAAGAGCAGAGCCTGGTATTCAAAGGTTCCCTCCGCCTGCATGCGGATGGTCTCGAGAGGCTCGGTCCAGTCGTGGCTGATGTGCTTGTACAGCTCGCTGTACTCCTCATCGGTCACGGAGTCCTTCGACCTGGCCCACAGGGCCTTCATCGAGTTGACCGTCTCGACCTCGGGCTCGGCGCCCTCCTCGCCCCCGGCGGCCGCCATGCGGATGGGCCAGGTGATGAAGTCCGAGTAGCGCTTGACGATTTCCCGGATCTTCCAGGGCGACGTGTAGTCGAAGAGCTTGTCCTCGGTGTCCTCGGGCTTGAGCCGCAGCGTGACCGAGGTGCCCTGCGGGGCGTCGTCGACGGACTCGACGGTGTAGGTGCCCTCGCCGCTGGACTGCCAGCGCGTGCCGGTGTCCTCGCCCGCGCGCCGGGTCAGCAGGGTGACCTCGTCGGCGACCATGAAGCTCGAATAGAACCCGACGCCGAACTGCCCGATGAGATCCTCGGATGCGGTGACGTCCTTGGCTTCCTTCAGTTCCTGGAGGAATTTCGCAGTACCGGAATTGGCAATGGTCCCGATCAGCTGCACGACCTCGTCGTGCGACATTCCGACGCCGTTGTCGCGCACGGTCAGTGTGCGGGTGTCCTGATCGGCCTCGATGGCGATATGGAGGTCGGACGAGTCTGCCTGGAGCGTGTCGTCCCGGAGAGTTTCCAGTCGCAGCTTGTCCAGCGCATCCGAAGAATTGGAAATGAGCTCACGCAGGAATACATCCTTGTTCGAATAAATCGAATGGATCATCATCTGCAGGAGTTGGCGCGCTTCTACCTGAAACTCGAACGTCTCGGCCGGCATGGGTGCGGGTTCCCTTTCCTGGGTTAGTAGTCTGAACCGCTGCATATCGTAACCAGGCGCCGGGCCACCCATGTGCCGGTTCGGACAAGGCCGTTGCCGGCTCCATGCCCGCCGCGGGCGGCGGCACGCGCACCCGCACCCGCACCAGGACGCACGGCTCGCCCACCGGGCAGACTGGACGCATGGGCGATACGCGAGCGACTTCCCAGGCCGTGGAGGGCCTCGGCCTCCCCCCTGTGATCACGTGCCGGGAGCCGGGCAGTTTCGCCCGGGGCGTCATGGCCGAGCGCCATCCGGCGCTGGTCGAAGAGGTGCGTGCAGCCTTCCCCTACGGTCCCCGCCAGCACCGCGCCCTGGACGCTCTGCTGCACGAGATCGTGCACGGCGTCGTCGAACCGCCCGGTCCGGGGAGCGCGGACCGGGAGCTCTGGTCGGCGTGGGGGCGGGAGCACTTCGGGCGCTCGTGGTTCGACGCGCCGTTCCTCTGGGGTGAGAGCTACTTCTACCGCAGGCTCCTGGAGGCCGTCGGCTACTTCGGCGAGGGCCCGTGGCGGGGCATCGACCCCTTCGCCCCCTTCAAGCGTGCCGAACTCCGCGGCGGCACGGTCGAGGAGGAGCTCCGCTCCCTGGACGACCTGGCCGCAGCCCCCGCAGCCGATCGGGCGACTGCGCTTCTTCAGGCCTCGCTCTGGGGCAACCGCGCCGATCTCGGTTTCCGTGGCCCGACGGGCGAATCCGCTCCCGGCGAGCCCGTCCCCGGCCTGGTCGCCGACGACAGTGCGGCGCTGTGGTCGCTCCTGCCGTCCGGGTCCCCGGCCACCGTCGCCGTCATCGCGGACAACACCGGACGCGAGCTGATCCCCGACCTCGTCCTCATCGATCACCTGCTCGAGCACGGCCACGCCGGGCGGGTGGTGCTCCATGTGAAGCCGGGCCCGTACTACGTCTCCGACGCGATGACGGCCGACGTCGTCGACTGCGTGCGCCGGCTGCGGCGGGCCCCCGGTGAGGCGGGCACGATCGGCGGACGGGTCCGGGAAGCCATGGGCACCGGCCGGATCGAGGTGCGTACGCACCCGTTCTTCTGCGCCCCGTTCCCGTACGAGCGGATGCCCGAGGACCTCCGGGCGGAGCTCGGAACCGCCGCGCTGACCATCCTGAAGGGCGACCTCAACTACCGGCGCCTGGTGGGTGACCGGCTGTGGCCGGCGACCACACCGTTCGCTCGCCTCACGGCGTACTTCCCCGGGGCCGTCGCGGCGCTCCGTACGCTGAAGTCCGATGTCGTCGTGGGCCTGGACCCGTGGACCCTGGAAGGTCTGGAACGGTCCGGCCGGGCATGGCGTACCAGCGGCACGCACGCCCTGATCCAGGTGCGAGCACAGCAGGGCGGTGGGGCCACGCTCAGCGCGGCACCCCGTACCGAGTGAGGAGTTCGTGCCAGCCCTGTTCCAACTGGTCGATGCTCCGGCCGCGTTCGCACGTCAGGTGATGGACGAGGGAGGTGTCGATCGACCCGAGCAGGGTGTACGCGAGCAGATCGGGCTCGCCCGCCGCCCCCGCCTGGCGCAGCAGGAGGGTGACATGGCTGAGCCTCAGCCGCTGCGCGGGGACGGTGAAGGTCCGCAGCGGGTCCGTGCGCGAGGCCAGGATCAGCTCATGGTGATCGCGTTCATGGCGCATCAGGGCGGGACCGAACGCGTGCAGCCGCTCGGCCGCCGGAGCGTCGGGGCCCAGGGGAGGCGGCCCGGAGAGGAAGGCGGCCTGCAACAGCGCCTCGCGGTGGTCGAGGAGCGCGATGAGCAGACCTGTGCGGTCCTTGAAGCGCCGGAAGACGGTGCCCTTGCCGACCCCGGCGGCGGTGGCCACCGATTCCATGGTGAGGTTCGCCGGCCCGCAGCAGGTCAGCAGGCGGGAGGCGGCGTCCAGCAGGAGCGCTCGATTGCGCGCCGCGTCCGCCCGCAGCAGCTCCGGTTCGCCGGCGGCGGCAAGCGTGAGATTCGTGCGCGCCTCGCCGGGGTCGGGCGGCCTGGGCAGCGGGGGGAGGGGAGCGGTCATGGCTTCAGGGTAGCCCTGGGCAGTCGTAAGTGGACCACGGTCCGTTTAGGTGGTACAACTTTAAACGGACCGTGGTCCGCTTACTTCTGCAGTCTCCGTCTCCCGGGAGCTTCCCTCATGTCTGTACGCATCCTCGCCCTCGTCGGCAGTCTCCGCGCCGGTTCCCACAACCGTCAGCTCGCCGAGGCCGCCGTCAAGCACGCGCCCGAGGGCGTCGAGGTGGAGCTCTACGAGGGCCTCGTGGACGTCCCCTTCTACAACGAGGACATCGACGTCGAGGGCGGCGTTCCCGCTGCCGCCGCACAGCTGCGCGAAGCGGCCGGCCGGGCCGACGCGTTCCTGCTGTTCTCGCCCGAGTACAACGGCACCATGCCGGCCGTCCTGAAGAACGCCATCGACTGGCTGTCCCGCCCGTACGGTGCCGGCGCCCTGACCGCCAAGCCGGTCGCCGTGGTCGGCACCGCCTTCGGCCAGTTCGGTGGCGCATGGGCCCAGGACGAGGCCCGCAAGGCGGCAGGACTCGCGGGTGGAGCAGTCCTCGCGGATGCCAAGCTCTCCATCCCCGGCTCCGTGACCCGCTTCGCCGAGCTCCACCCCGCGGACGACGCCGAGGTCGTCGCCTCGCTGACCGAGGTGCTCCGCCAGGTCGCGCAGGGCACCGTGGCGGCCGCCTGATCCACCCGTGCGGCGGCGTGCCCAGGTGCCGCGCAGCCGTCCTCGTACCGCCGAGTCGGTTGTCATGGCTGAACTCTCTGCGCTGGTGGGTTCGAAGCCCTGTGCAGCAGGGGAAGGCCAAGGAGGCCGAGGCGCGTTCGGCCTTCCTGGAGGCCCGACGCGGGCGGGACCCCTCGGACTGCGCGAGAAGCTCGAAGCCCTGGGTGTGCGGTACACCTCGTACGAGGACCACACGCGGGAGGCAGGGGC
Source organism: Streptomyces sp. NPDC002911 (assembly GCF_053591835.1). NCBI lineage: Bacteria > Bacillati > Actinomycetota > Actinomycetes > Kitasatosporales > Streptomycetaceae > Streptomyces > Streptomyces sp. NPDC002911. The sequence goes on from NZ_JBSFUO010000011.1 coordinate 73,488, forward strand.
GTGACCGGCGAACCGGCGGAGGCCCGCTGCATCCTGATGCGGGGCAGCACGTCGAAGGGCGACGACCGCGACCTTGGTCGTCGGCCGGGAAGTAGGCGCGACCTGGCCACGGCTACCTTCCCCACCCCCGGCGGGCGCGTCGACCACACCTGGGTGGCGCAGATCTCCGGGGTGCCCGGAACCGCCGCGCCGGTGGTGATCGAATGCGCGCGGGGAACCAGCCCCCTGCGCGACGACGCAGGGCGGGTCCCGAGCTCAGCAGCTGCCCTGCGTCGCTCCGCTCAGCCGGGGCCGCTCGCTGCCGGCTGCCCGAGGACGGCTGCATCAAGCCGACCGGACGGGTGATGATTAGAATCGTCTCTCATGTCGAAGCCTGACGAACTGCTCGTTGACGTCGCCACCCTGGTCGAGTCCGGGCACAGCAATCAGATGTCCCTGACCGTGGTCGCCGGTGGCGCTGTCATCACGGGACGGCTGGCTCCTGAAGCAGCCTGGAGGCAGCGGGTGTCGGAGGTCCTTGCGGACTCCGCCCGGCTGAGCGATTTCTCGGCCGTTTTCACCGCCGCGACACGCGAGAACGAGCCGCCCACGTATCTGCACTTCCATGTGGCGCGGATTCTGCAGGGCACGGTGGGGATTCCGGAGACGGGCGGGATGTATCGCGTGGCGATCAGCGACGTCAGTGCCTGGACCATGGGCGACTTCAGCTACTCCGATCACTGACCCCATGCGGCGCGCAGAAGTGTAGCGGCGCGGGAAAGTGCGAGAGCGGACCGACGAACGCGGAAGCAGATCTGTCGCGGCGGATCCGGTGCGGACGCAGGCGATGAAAACAGGCCTGGAATGTCCGTAGCAGGGCCCGCACCCCGAGGGATGCGGGCCCGTGCTACGAGGTACGCGTCAGCATCAGACGGGAGCGATAGCGTTTCAGGCGGGGCGGGCGCTGAACGGTTCGGAGGAGGGCCGCGCAGCGCTGCCGCGCGGCCCGGATCGCGTTGTGCCCCGGGTCCTTCGGCTTCGTCTGAAGGCAGACGCCCCCCTCTTCGTGCGAACGGGGTGGACAGCAGGGCCTGCGCCGGGCAGCCGTACGCCCCGAGCGCGGACGAAAGGTTCAGGTGGAGTTGATGCCGGTGCGGTATCCGGAGGGCACGCACCACCTCAGCCGGCGGGTGACGCGTTCCCCGCGGCGGCGTCACGGCGGTAGTCGGCGTTGATCCGCTGGGCCTCCTCGAGCTGGTCCTCGAGGATGATGATGCGGCAGGCGGCCTCGATAGGTGTGCCCTGGTCGACGAGTTCCCGGGCGCGCGCGGCGATGCGCAGCTGGTAGCGGGAGTAGCGGCGGTGGCCGCCCTGCGAGCGGAGTGGGGTGATCAGGCGGGCCTCGCCTATGGCACGCAGGAAGCCCTGGGTGGTCCCGAGCATGTCCGCGGCCCGGCCCATGGTGTAGGCGGGGTAGTCGTCGTCATCGAGACGGCCGAACGAGTCGTCTGCTGTCATTGCACCTCTCTGTGGAACGCGTGGAGGGGCCCTGGCGCCAATGGCACCAGGGCCCCGAAGGAAACGCTTCACCATCTGCCGGCCCTGCTATCGCGCCGGCCTTCTGTTTCCGCTGACCCGACCAAGCTGCGGTCGGGGATGCGGGGATCGCGGTTGCTTGACCGGAGACCACCTCACTATCGATGTCCTGCGGTACCCGGGCTCTAGGCTTCCGCCCGGGCGATCCTGATGGTGCCTGGCTCCTCCGTTCTTCCCTCTGGACAATCACTTACCTAGCGGGGTACTGCGTACTGCTGGTGATGCGAACCAACCGGTGGTGCCTGTGACAGCGCCACTCTTCGGCAGCCAGCCCCGTCGCCCGTCCTGCGTCTGCTCTGGCTTGGAACCCCACTGCCGAACTTCCTGGTGCGCGCGTCCGTAGCCGACGCCTTCACCGAGGTGCTGCTACTACGTGAACTGCGGTACTGCTCATGGCGGCCCCTGATCACTGCGGGCCTCCCGGTCCGGTCGTCAGTCCCGTCGCCGTCCTGCAACAACCCTGGCTTCGAAACTCCACCACCGCACCGTCCTGCGCACTGCAACTGCGGTACTGCTGCCCGGCAGTTCATCTCTGCCGGGCCTTGCTCGATCTCGGCTACAAGAGAAACCATAGCCACGCCGCCGCGCAATGTCTACCTCGACCGCCATAGATTTTCCGGAATCAGGCAGGGAGATAGTCGACCCCGACCACTGAACAGGTGCGCGGCGCTCCCAGGCCGGCCAGGGAGGCCCGCACCGACAAGGCGTCGTTACGCCGGCGGCGCACCGCAGGCCGCCGGACCCCACCTCATATGTGAGGGGAGCGGCGGGACGCCCGTGCCGGTCAGGCGCCGACAGGTTCGCATCCGTGTGAGGCCGTGGGCGGAGCAGTCGAGCCCCATCCGGCCGGGCGACCCCGGCCAAGGTCTGCTCCCGGATTTCTCCCGAACGACCCGCCCCCTCCCTCGCCTCGCGCGGACCTCTGGCATCTGCCGGGGTTCATCGGATATGGCGTAATACCCAAATGGCGTGCTCTAGTCGAACCAGCCTGTCTTCTGGGCGCGCGCCTAGAGAAAACCCAAACCGTGTGCTTCGTGCGTGGAGTGGTGCTGGGTCGCTACGGTTCCTGTCAGTCGGCTAAGCGAAGTCGGCCCCAACAGGCGGTCAACCGCGTCTGTTGGTCCTGTGATGGGCATCGAGAACGGGGATTCTGGCATGGGGTACAAGTTGCTGCTCATGACACTTGTGGCGCAATCTGCGGTGATCACCGCACTGCTGGGTGGGATTGTGTCGAAGATCGGCGGCGCGGCCATGGCGGGCGCGATTCGTGCGGGGGCGGCAACTTTCGCAGCCACGCTGACTCTTGGTCTGATGGCCATGTCCACGATTGGACTGATGTAGTCGTGGGCGAACGCCAGGGCGAGAGCGGAGTACGGCCGAGGGGAGGAGCGGGCATGGGAGCAGAGGGCGGGGCGCGGCTCGAAGTACGGCGCCTGACGCGTGGTCTGGCCGATCGCCTGAACGCGCAGGACGCGTGCAGGACCGTTATTGGTCTGATCTACCTACGCAACCGGGCGAGGGAGCAGTCCAAGGACATCTGGGGCGGGGGCGGCGGACCCTCCTGGCCCTGGCTTGTCGCGCAGACGCGCAAGCCTCAACCTCTGGGCCCCTACGTGCAGGAGTGTCTGTCCGTATGGCTGCCGGCGGGGCTCGGTGCGGATGGGGTGGACATGCGCCGGGACTTCGTGCCGTCTCTCCCGGCTACGGTCGACAGCGACCTGAGGAAGTTGATCGGGGCCGTCGACCGCGTGGAACGAGTAGGCGACCTGCTCGAACAGTGCCTGGAGGATCTGTCGGCGGCTCAGGCCAAGGGCGGTCACTACTTCACTCCCAACGACATCGCGCGTCTGCTGGTTGCGGCGGTAGCTCCGCACGACGGGCAAAGGGTCCTTGATCCGGTGTGCGGGTCCGCCGGGTTGCTGGTCGAAGTCGAACGGCAGGTGCGCGAGCAGACGGGACTGCGTACGAACGTGGCGTTGACGGGCCGCGACCTGCACGCGAGCACGCTCCAGATTGCGCGGTTGAACCTCGCTGCGCGGGGCATCCAGGCGGATCTGGGGCTGCCCGTCGACAGCCTCGCGCTACCCGCCGAAGCTCAGTACGACATCGTGCTGGCCAATCCACCGTTCAACATAAATCCTTGGCTGCCCCGTGACCCGATCCGGAACGATCCGCGCTGGCCGGAGGAGGCGCCGCCGCCGCGAGACAACGCCAACTTCGCGTGGATTCTGCACTTCGTGCATGCTCTTGCCCCACAGGGCAGGGCCGCATTTCTGATGGCTGACGGTGCGGCTACCGGGTTGCGGCCTGCCGAGCGGAGGATTCGTGAGCTGCTCGTACGCAGAGATCTCGTCGAGAGCGTTGTGACGCTACCGCCCGGAATCTTTCCCCACACACGCAACTCCAGTTGTCTGTGGCTGCTAAATCGTGACAAGAGCCCGCACAGGGGCTGGGGGAGCGAAGACCGGCGGGGCCAGTTCTTGTTCATCGATGCCCGAAAGGCCAAGGAACTGGTACCGGGCAGCCGCCAGTGGCGACTAGCTCCTGAGAGCGTGAGGAAGATCCTCGACACCTTGGCCGCGTGGCGAGGCCCGTCGCTGCCGGAAGGCACGACGCGGCCTGGTTACCAGGACGAGCCGGGCTGGTGTGTCTCCAGGTCGGTCAAGGAGGTCGCTGCACGGGACCATGATCTGCTGCCTCCTCTGTACACCTCCGAGCTGGACAACGGTGATCCGACGGGGCTGTACCGCGTAGAGGCACTCAGAGAGGGGCTGTACGAGAAGTTCGGCCGGGCCCACGCGCTGGAGCTTGACCTCCGACGTGTTCTGGATGAGCTGTGAAACCTGACTCCGTGACCCGGGCCGGCAGGTGGAGGAGCATGCCGCTCGCCGACGCTGCCGAGGACCTGTACGTCACTTACGGCATCAGTGACCGTGACTTGCCGGACCACCAGGGAGTCGTCCGGACAGGCGACATCCGGCACGGTCGTATCACCACCCAGCAACCCGGTCGAGCGGGCACGGCCGAGTCAGGGAAGACCCGGGCAGCGCTTCGGCGGGACGACTTGGTCGTCGTGCTTGTTCGGCGGGCAGGTGATGCGGCTCTGGTCACCGAGGAGCATGAGGGGTGGGTCGCGACCCGGAGCGTCGGCATCATCAGGTCCCAAAGCCCCTTTGTGACACGGTGGCTGAGAATCTGGTTGCGGACGCCACGAGCCAGGGCGTGGATCGACCGCCACGTCAGCGCACACGTCGAACCGACGCTGAGTCTGGACGCGTTGAGGAAGATGCCCGTCCTGTTGCCGCCACGGGACCAGAGTGAACGGATCGACGAACTGGTCACCCTCATCGAGGGTAAGACCGCCCTCAATCTGAGCATCGCCGCTGACGCGATGGAACTCGCCGATGCCTATCACGGGGTCTGGACACGACACCGTCCGTCCTGGCCTGTCACCGAATTCGGCAAGATCGCCCGCGCGCGGACCGGAAGACCAGCTCCGGCCCACGTCGGTGACGACGGCGTCCACGCCACCTGGGTCGCACCCTCCGACATTTTCAACGCCCCTCTGCCGTACATCGGAGCCACAGATCAGCAAGGCCCTGCCGAACCCGGCGTCGTATGCGACCCGGGCACGATTTTGATCGCCACTCGGGCGGCGGGTGGGCGGGCCGTCGTCACGTCATTGCCCACCGCAGCTGGGCGAAGTGTGCTCTCGGTATGTCCCGCCGATCCCGTGGACCGATGGTGGCTCCTGCACGAACTGCGCTCCCGCGGCGCGGAGCTCGCCGATGCGGCTCAAGGCCGGCTTGCGCGCGAAATCACTCAGCGTGCCTTCGGTCGACTCCCTGTCTCCTGGCCGGACCTGGATGTAAGAGAGCGATTCCACCGTGTTGCGGAACCCCTGCACAAGGTGGCCCAGCAGGTGCTCGATGAGAACAAGTCCTTGGACGGACTTCTGGGTACGCTGCTGCGGGAGATTTCCTCAGGCGCGGTTGTCCAGCCACCCTGCGGCCACGAGGAGACGAGTGGCAGCCGATGACCGCGTGACGTCTTCTCGGTCGCGTCCCGTGGTCTTCGGAGCAGTACCTCAGCTGGGCGGGAGGAGATTGCGCGCAGGCCGTACGGGTGGAGGCGCTGCCACGCGTGAGTGACCGCTCAGGCCGTCGGGTGCCGCTTCAAGCGAGGTCCTCCACCAGCAGGTCGAGCGTGGCCTCCTCATGGAGAGCGACGCCCAGGGCGCTCATGGCAGGAGCGAGTCCCGGGTCCCAGTCTGCACCCACCGGGTTGCCGCTGAGAGGTAGTTGAGGAGCATCCCGCTCCTGGCCGGCAGCGGCGAGGCGTTCGTAGTCGTCAGCGGCCATGCGCCACGGCAGGGTTTGGTAGCGGCGGATGATCCGGTTGGCCAGCGCGATGCCCGGCCAATCGAAGTCGCCGTGGTAGGCGAAGCGGCAGTCGGTGAAAGTGAGGGCGTCGAGAAGAGTAAGGACCACCGTCGCGGCGCTGCCGGAGGTGCAGACCAAGGCTTTGGAACAGCCTGCATCCGCTGCGGCCTCCACCACGCGTGGGTTCTCGCAGATGTGGACGACGGTTCCGGCAGGTAGATGAAGCCGCAGGTCGAGCAGATCTCGGGGTGTCAGGTGGGTCTCGGCGTGGTGATCGGCCCGCTCCCGTAGTGATCTCGCACGCCAGTCCTCGCCGATGGGGCGGAGGCCGTACGTCAGCACGGTGCTGGAGACCTCGTCCGGCGTGACCGAGACGAGCCGCCACAACGCGCGACGGCCGGCTGCGTTGCTCGGCAGGTCCGTGCTGTGGGCCAAGGCGATGCCGCGCTGGACGAGGCGGGCGAGCCAGGTGCCGTCGTCCAGGCCGTGCGCCGAACCGGTCACCGCCGCGGCCAGCTCGCCGCGGCCCCGTGTACCGGCGTGTTCCGGATCGAGCAGCACGGTGAGGACCCGGACCGCCTGCTGAAGCGTCCGTATCGCCGCTTCGGGCATGACGCCTCTCGGAACACCGGTGCGGCGCAGCACGTCGGACCACTGCCGGGTCCATTCCTGCCCGCCGAGCGGAGAGGCGTCGAGGGACGCGGCGAACGATGACCAGAGGTGCTGCCGTTGCGCCGCGTTCTCCTCGCGGGCCGTGCGGCGATCGGTGAGCGGAGGACCGAGTTCCTCCAGGACCTCCCTGAGCCCGAGCCCGGCGGCCGAGGTCCGCAGGCGTTCGTCGAGCGCGTCGAGTCTCACGGGCACAGCCGTACCCGTGAGGGGCTTGCCCAGCAGGAGTGACAGGTCGTTCCGTTCCTGGGCGCTTACCGCTGTCAGCCGGAGGGAGCCGGTGGACCGCACGCCGTTGCCCTCCAGGCGTTTACGTGCCGCGCTCCAGAGCCGGACGAGACCGGGGCCTGCCAGCCAGTCGCGTGTGGCGGGTGGAAGTCCGCTCATACCGATTCCAGACGCCGGTGGCGGCCGTTCCACGTGTAGTGCAACGTGGCCACCCCGCGCACATGAGGGTCGCGCAGGCACTCGTAGATGTGCAGGGACGGGACCTCGGCCCAATTGCCCATCAGCCGCTCGCTCGTGAGGACGAAGTCGAGGTCCAGATCGACGAGGATGCGGCCCAGCCGCCCGTGCGTGGGTTCGTCGACCTTGGCGAAGGCGTCGTCCAGGAGGATCAGCCGTGGCGCGTGCGGGGCCGAGTCGGCGAGGCTGGTGAAGTGGGCGGCTGCGGCGGCGAAGAGCACAAGGTATGAGAGCACCCGCTGCTCTCCCTGGCTCAAGCCGGTGCGGCCGGTCAGCTTCCTTCTGCGTCCGGGGGCGGCGTCCTCGACCACGAAGGTGTGGAAGGTGAACCAGGCGCGGTAGTCGAGCGCGGTGCGGAGGTGGGCGGTGTAGCCGGCCGACAGTTCGGCGCGGCGGGCGTCCTCGATGCGGCGTTGCAGTACGTCGCGCAGTTGCTCGGTCTGCTCGCGCGTCCGGAGGCTCGACGGGCTGCGCAGCAGTTCGACGGCCACCCGCACGTCGGCGTCGGCGTCATCGTTGAGTTTCCAGAGGAGTTCCACGCCGAGGCCGTGTGAGGTCCGTACGGTCTTCAGCGTGTCGTTGAGGGCCGCGACCAGGTTGGCCGCCGTGATGACCTGCGTGGAGAGGTGGTCGCCGAGCTCGCCGGTCAGGAAGCGCTGGAACACCTCACTCTCGCGTTCGGTGAGCCGTCCTCGCGCCTCGGCGGCCTCCACGGCGATCCGCTCGCCCACGACCGCGACGTCGTGCGAACCGTGGTCGTCGAGCAGGCGGCACACCTTGATGCCGTCGTGTTCGTCGAGCTGTGCGTCGTAGCCGCCCGCCAGTTGATCACGCAGCGTTGTGTGCCGTTTGAGGAGAAGGCTGTCGGACACCTCTTCCCGGTTGCGGCCGAGACTCCGATCCACCGCTTCCGCCAGCGCTCGCAGTGCGCGCAGGCGGTCGCGTGCGTTGGAGCCCGGGTCGTCCGGTACCTGATCGGGGAGGGACGTACGATCCAACCCCGCTCCGATGACGACTTCCGGACGGCTGAGAGCACCGCGCAGTGCGCGGCCGGTATCGATCACGGCTGCTTCCTGGTCCGCCAGTTCCTCGCGTAGGCGCTCCTCCTTCTCCTCCGCCCGCACACGTCGGTCGCGCAATCCGTTGTGGTCGCGCTCTCTCGCCGGGATGGCCCTCACGGCGTTCGCGATACGGTCCTTGGCCGCCTGTTCGTCGGCGAGGATCTTCTCCTCGGACGATCCGACAGCGGCCTCCCGGGTCCGCAGATCCTGTTGCGCGGTGAGTAGTTGCCGGTGGCGAAGCCGGTAGCTCTCTTCCGCCTCCGTTCGCTTCTCGCGGGCCCCCGCGTACCGCCGGTCGTCCGCCTGACTTCCGCCGAGCCGGGCGACCGTACCGTTGACCGCCCTGCGCAGGTGGCCGACGCCGGTGAGCAGCGAGGCCAAGGCGGTGCGCACGCGGTCCAGGGCGGCGCTGTCGGTGGGCAGGTCATGGGCGGTCGCGGTGGCGTCCGCCTCGGAGCGCGTCGAAACGGCCAGAGCGCGGGCCTCCTCCGCCTGGCGCGCCGCCTCGGCCGCCTTGGCCGCGAGTGCTTGCGCCGTCCTCTCCTCCGAAGCATGCGTGTTCCAGGAGTCGGAGAGCCGCTGCGCCCGAGGGAAATCGTGTTCCGCTTGCGTGAGGGCCCGTCGCCGGGAATCGGCCGCGGCGAGCCCGGTACGGGCTTCGGCCAACTGTCGTTCCGTCTGCCCGAGCCGGTCTTCCAGCTCGGCCAGTGCCCGTCGCCGGGTCTCGGCCCGCACCGCCGCGCCCACGTACTCGGCGGCGCTCTTGTGGTACTGCCCTCGGAGGGCTCCCAGCCGCCAGCTACCGTCGAAGTGGACCGTAGTCGCGGCCGTCGTCCCCGCGACCGGTGCGAGCATGATGGCTGACAGCAGGTGCTCCACCTGCTGGGATGTGATGCCGCCCTCCGGCTGCGCGACCGGTCGCAGGGCCGAGGCGAGGGTCTGCGCCACCGGCAGCGGGTCGTGGGCCGGAGCCGCGTCGAGAAGGGCGTCCCCGGAGAGCGGGTCGAGAAGGGCGCCGCCCGTGCTGACCCACGCGTCGAGAATGCCACTCGCCTCCAGTGCCGCCTCCAGACCGGACCGGTCGGCGGACGTCAGGTGCTCGGCGAAGTCCACCAGCCGGTAGAAGGGTGTGCCGCCGGCCGGGTCTCTTGCCGCGCTGCGGTGGTACGGGGCCGGAGGCTCCGGGTCCGTACGGAGTTCCCAGGCCCGCCTCTCCTCCGTTAGGCGGTCGATCGCCTCGCCGAGTCGGCTGGCGCCGACCGCCAGGGTGTCGCGGTGCCGGGTGAGGGCGTCCGCGTACGGCTCCAGAGCGAGGTGTGCCGTCCGTCGCGCGTGGGTGTCGATGCCGGCCGGGAGCGTGCGGGAGGAAAACGACGCGTCGGAGTCGGCCGCGCAGGCCACTTCCGAGCGGACGGCATCCAGCGGCGGGCACTCGGGCCCCGCTGCGGTCCGCGTCTCGCGCACCCACACGGCGACCTCGCCGGCGTACTCCCGGCTCTCCTCAGCGACCTTCTGACGGCTGGCTTCGAGACGGTCAGCGGCCTCCTCCGCCTCGCCCTCTAGCCGTTCCCGCGTCTCGTCGGCCCGCACCGCGCCACTACGCGCATCGTCGGCCCGCGAGGAGAGGCGGACCACCTCCTGTACCATCCGCTGCCGGTTCCGTACGACGGTCTCGGCGGCTCCCAGCTGTCCCTGCCAGGACCGCAGCCCGGCCTCGGCCGTCGCCGTGTCCACGCGCACCACCGGTCGGTGCCGTACGGTCTGCGGTTCCCCGTCCGGGCTGGTCAGCTCCGTCTGTGTCGACGAGGAACGGACGATGCGCGGCAGAGCGACCGCCTCGCCGAGATGCGCGGCGGGAAGTACCGCCCGCTCCGCCTGGACCAGTAGTTCCCGGTGCTCCGTGGCCAGTTCGGTGAGTCGGGTGCCCAACTCCTCGCCGCCCTCGTCCAGCCGTTCGGCCGCGCTCTCCTCCGCCTCGTGCGCGCCGCGCAACGCGGCGAAGGCGGTCATGGCCGTGATGTGCAGGGCCTCCACCGTGCTGCGGCGCTCCGACAGCTCGCGCAGGCTGCGGTAGGCGTGGCTGTCGTGCAGAGCGGCGAGTTCCGTCCGGGCGGACTCCTCCTCCTCGCGGAGTGTCCTCAGCCCCTCCTCCGATTCCTTCTCGCGCTCCTTCAGGACGCTCGTGTGCTGCGCGGCGTCCCCGGCGTTCCGGCGGCGCTCGGAGAGAGTGTCCAGTTCCCGGCTCACGTCCCGCGCCGCGGAGCGCAGGACCCCGGCGAGGTAGCGGCGGTAGTCGGAGAGGAAGGTGCGCAAGGCCGCGTCGGTACGTTCCAGGCGCCCCAGTTCGGCCCGCACGGTGTCCAGATCGTGGAGGTTGCGCGCCACCTTCTCGACCACGTCCTCGTCGAGTCCGGGCAGGGTCTCACTCAGCAGGACGGCCAGACCGCCGTGCTCGATGCGGTCCCCGACCGTGGGCCGCCGTAGCCGGTGCAGGAGCTGGGTGAGGTTGCGGTAGCGCGTCGCGTCCGTGATCCCGAAGAGGTCCCGGGCCACGCGGGCACGGTGTTCGACCGCTCGGTCCGTCGTGTTGCCGGAGCCGACGATCTCCTTGAGCCGGTCGACGGCAAGGGGTTTGCCCGCCTCGACCAGGTGCAGGTCCTCGCCGACGCGCAGCGGGGTGACGAAGAAGGTCGGCACCGCCTTCTGCGCCGACTTCGAGGCACGGATCGCGGCGCCGAGCGTCAGATAGCGGTGGTCGCCGGCCTCGTCCGTCCCTCGGAACTCCACCCACAGATAGCCGAGGCGGTTGGTCTGCTCGAAGCCGTCCAGCATCAGCCAGGCGAGCGTCGTCCGCCCGGTGCCGGTGGCATCGAGGGCCCGGGAGTCGCCGTCCAGGAGGTACGGGAGCAGCATCTCCAGGGCCTTGGACTTGCCCGCCCCGTTCTTGCCGCGCAGCAGCAGCCGCCCGTCGCCGAAGGCGAACTCCTGCTCGTCGTACTGCCAGACGTTCTGGATGCCCGCCCGGTGCAGCCGGAAGCGGGTGCTCGCCGTCGGCGCGTGACCTGAACGCGGAAGTGGAACGAGACCACGGGCATCGGCGGTCATAGCGGCAACTCCTGCTGTGTGTCGGTGGAACCGGGCCACTCACCGGCCGTCCGCACGGTGACGCGGGTGGCGTATCGGGCTGCTGAGGCCAGCAGGATCCAGCCCTCGCTGCCACCGGGCCTGGCCGCGCGGACGTCGGTGACCTGGCGGCCTTCCGGCAGCTCGCCGGCGTACGCCTCCGGCAGCCCCTCGCCCTCGGATCGAAGCGGGCCGGCAGGGGTGATCAAGCGCATACGGGAGAGCAGGTCCAGCACGGCTTCACGCAGGGCATCGGGGTCTTCGAGGTAGCCGCGCTGCCAGTTGCTGCGCTGCCCGTACTCGGCGACCAGTTCGGCCAGAAGCTCATCCACCGCACCGTCCGGAACGGCGACCCCGACGACGAGAACACCGCCGGTCGCGGGATGTCCGGGCTCCGCCGGTCGGAGCCGCTCCACCAGTCGTTCCACCAGCAGCAACGCGGCCTGGGCGACGGTCCCCGTCCCAGGCAGGTGGATGTCGGTCAGCTCCTCCTCGGGGTCGACCAAGGCCACTCCCTCGGCGCGGATCTCCGTCTCCAGGCCCAGGAGTTCGAGGAACGCCTGGGCCTCCCGGCGCTGGCGGGTGCGGAGCCAGTCACGTTCGGTGTCGGTCAGTTCATCGAGGTGGACGACAGGGGTCTCGACGAGCATCCGGCGCACGTAGGTGCGCGGTCCTCCGAACCCCGGGTCCGCCGCCTGGCGGACCAGGTCGGCGCCGTCCCGCGACTGGGCGAGGGGTCCGGCCACGATGACGCGGGCGAGCTCCCGGTCGACCGTGATCAACGCCTCCCCGTCGGCCTCCTGGGCGATGACGCCCACGTGGCCGTGGGTCTCGATCAGGACACCCCACTCGACGAGCTGCCGCAGAGCCGCGACCAGCGTCCGCTTCCCGGCCACCCGTCCGGTCTCTTCCAGCTCGACGTCCGCATCGGCCGCCGCGGCCCGGATGTCGGCGACGAGCTGAGACAACAGCAGCTGCTCCGGCGCGGTGACCAGCACCGACAGGGCCAGCGCCAGGCAGGCGTAGGTATGCGGTGTGAAGGGTGTGCCGGTGGACCGCACGAGCCGGTGCCCCGACCGGGCTCCGAGCCCGGCCTTGAACAGCCGGGCGTAGGAGCTGTCGACCAGGAGGCGGTAGCCGAGCACTTGCTGGAACCGGCCGCCCAGCCAGTCGGCGTGCCTGCGGACCAGCGGAAAGAGGTCGGCGTGCGGGCCGTCCGATGTGACCAGCGGGTGGGCGAGCAACAGCCTTGCCGCGGTACGGCGTTCGGTGGCCAGAGCCACGTCGTGGGCGGAGGGAAGCGTCATGACACGCTCATCTCCGCACCGCCGACGGGCGCGCTGTGCGACCGAGGGGGAGGAGTCTCGCTGCCGGTCGGCTCCGCTCCTTCCGCCGAGACGGCCGTCCTGTGGACCACCAGCTCCAGGTCGTCCAGCAGCAGATCCCCGTCGGCCGAGCGGAGAAGCGTGCGCGCTCCCGCCGTACGGTGCACCGTGAGCCGGATGCCCAGATCGGCGTCCTCGCTCCACGCGGCGTCCAGCCCGAAGCCCCGCTCCTCCCGCTCGTCCGCCTCGGCGCGCCGCCTGAGCTGCGCGTTCCCGAGCGCCGTGGCCAGCAGCTCCAGGAGCAGGCTGAGCGCCGCCGAAGTGAGCCGTACGCCGTCGAAACGGGCGGACGCACTGCACAGCTCGTCCGCCGCAGCGCTTCTGTCAGCGGCCCGCTGACGCGCCGCCTCCCGCAGCCGTTCCTTCTGCGCGGAATGGTCCTCCACCGACGCCGTCCGGCCTCGCTGGGCGCGGCTGCCCCTCTCGCGCAGCGCGACCGGTACCTCGACCACCGGGCCGGTCCACCAGCTGGTGTAGGCGGGCACTACCTCGTCCGCGGCGGGCGGTATGCCCAGGTGGCGCGCGCCGTACAGCCCGAAGGCGGCGACGGCGATGTCGTGCGCGTCCTGCGGCGCGGCCTCGTCGAACCACCGGGCCAGCCGCAACAGGTCCCGGCGCCGCGACATCTCGCCGGTGGCCGAGCGCAGCATCCGCTTGGCGTTGGCCAGCAGCGACTGAAGGGCCCGCAGGGTGGCGTCGCGCAGCTGGTCGACCTGGCTGCCCTGCCCGTCGGTGTCCCTGAACCAGCCCCGCAGCCCCTCCCAGTCCGCGAGCTCGCGACCCCGGCTGCGCTGTACGCGGGTCTCTGTACGGCTCTCGCTCTGCGTCGGCAGCCCGGCGAGCCCCTGCGCGTGAGCGTTCAGTTGCTCCAACAGGCCAGGGAGGTGGGGCCAGAGCGCGTCCAACGCTGCCGAGATGCGGGGGGCGCGGAAGGACACGTCCTCCGTGATGGCCTCGACGTAGTCCAGGAGGAGTTCCTTGAAGCCCTGGTACTCGCCGCTGTCCAGGTCGTACCGGGCGAGCACCTGGCCGAGGTAGGCGTAGAAGTCCCGGACAGAGTCCGCGAACCCGGCGAACTGTACGAACAACGTGCTGACCCGCTCCAGCCCGTCCTGCGGGGCGAGTCCGCCCGGTGCGGCGACCAGCTCGGCCAGCTCCCGGAGCCCCCGCTCGACCAGGGCGAGCAGTTCGTTGCTCACCTCACGGGCGGCGTCGGCCTCGGCCAGCACACCGTCGGCGTCCCGCTGGACGCGCTCGCCCAGCCGCGACAGCTGGTAGCGGGCCCGCGAACGCTGGTACTCCGTGATGCTGGATGCCTTCACGGTGTGGCTGCCGCGCAGCAGGTTCCCCCACTTCACCAGCTGTTCCAGCCGCGCCGTGAGGGGGTCGGCGTCGAGTCCGGCGGCGGGCCCGCCGCCCTCGCGCAGCTTCGCCATCACGTCCGGGACGGCCAGGTCAGCCAGGAGCGTGCCGCAGAAGACCCGCATGATCGCGAGGTACTCCAGCCGCTCCGGCGCGCTGAGGTACGCGTATGCGTCGAGGCGACGGCGCGTCTCGTCGGCGTCGGGTGCCGAGGGCGCGTCGCCGGGTTCCGGCGGTGTGCCGGGTGCGGGTTCCTCCATGTCTGCGAGGTTACGTGGAGGGTCCGACGGGCGATGCGGGGTGGCCGGAATTGGTCGGGGAGGCAGTTCAAGGGTGGCTCAGCGCTCGTCCACCCTCCCTCTGGAAGCATGAACCTGCTCGCGGCAGGCCGGTTCCAGCCAATGGCCGACTTCGGGCCCTACTCGTGCTGTGCCTCGCTGGCCAGACTGCTGGACGGGGCGACGCTGCGGTCTGGCCCTACCTCGTCGAGGCGGGGTCTGCGCTCCTTGGCGCTCTGATGGTCCAGCGCTTGGGGGCGGCGTCCGGGAGACTGCGCTTTCACGCTCCTCGACCCGCCGGAGGATTCTGCCCCGCGGGGGTGGAGTCCGCTGCTTGACCGCGAGCCGGCTCTGCTGGGCGTCCGCCCCGTAGGCGTATCGACGAGCTTCTGCTCGGCAGCTCATCGGCGGCTTCCCGGGAGCCGGGTCCTGAGGTACGTTCCCAAGACGGCCCCGGGAACGCGCGAGGGGCCCGACCCACTAAGTGGATCAGGCCCCTGACCTGGTGTTTCAGCTGTCGGGGTGGCGGGATTTGAACCCACGACCTCTTCGTCCCGAATGAGGGTCGGTTACTGATCTAGCCAGCGCGTATGCCGTTTGCCCTGGTCAGAAGCGTGGTCCCGATTGGTCTTGCGCGGTGTGGCAGGGGCTTGGGGAGTGGGTTGGCTCCCAAATGGCTCCCAGGGCCAAGGTGGCGGCGGGCGGGCCTTCGGGGCATGGCCTGTGATTGTCAGCGCAGTCGGCCACTGCCTTGCTCAGGCCGGAGAAATCAGTGTGCACGGGATGTAGTCGCTGGAGGCTGGAGAGCCTGATCGTCTTCTGGTCTGGACACCGGTCGTCCAGAACTCGGGTGGACAGCACGTAGAAGGTCCACTGGCCAAGGTCGAGAGGGTCGAGGGTCTGCTTGTCCTGGTGGTGCAGCAGGCAGAAGACGTACACGTCCGAGCGGCGAAGTACGTCGTCCGATGTCGCGTCGGTCTGCGCGTCCCAACCTGTGGCCGGCGCGATGGAGAAGGAAATCTCGGATGGTTTGGACTGTCTCCACGACTGCAAGTAGGCCGCCGACTTCACTTCGATCCGCCACTGCTCGGCGGTCCGGATGTCGACCGTGTCCCATTCGGTTCTGGTGCCGGCGGCAGCGCCCAGTGCCGTGGCGACGAGGTACTCAGCCAGAACACCGCGCATGGTGTTGTTGGCCAGGTCGGAGCATGCCCAGCGCCAGAAGTCACCGAGGGTGGCCACGGTCTCGCCGTCGACTCGTATCGGCTCGTCGCCGCTTCGGCGACTGATGACCAGCGGACCGAGATCAGGGATCACGTTCTCCTCCAGCGACGACGGTATGGGGTGCCTCAGAGTGACAGAGGGCACTGACCGTGGAGCGCGAAGGCTTACTGGTGACGTTCTGATCGCACGGTGGGAGCCGTAAGCCTGTCGGCCCGGATCTACTTCGGTCGGCTCCGATGCCGACTCGGACCGATGACTGGACTTTAGGCGCCCTGCGTCGTTGGGAGGCCCCTCCTCGCAGCACTGGTCACCCCAGGCGCCCCCGTCACCTGCTGCTCAAACGACGGGGGCGCCGTCAAGCCCGAGGGGCACGCGCCAGTATGTCCCCGCGCTCACGCGTGCGCGGGGCCAACCTCCCCCTGGTCAAAGCATCCAGGGGTGCCCGCCGACCAGGTACGTGATGATGACGAGCCCGAGAGTCGCCAACAGCCGCGCGGGCAGGCGTTGAACGGTGAGCCGGAAGCCGCCGACACGGATCTCCACATAGGGTGGCCGCCGCTTGCTCGCCGGTGTTCTGTTGTCGGTTCGGTGGTTGGCCATGAACTGATCCTTTGCCCTTTCGCCACACGGTCGTCGTGTGGTCTGCCCGAAGGCGGGGATACCTTGGACCAGCAGTGGGTTAGCGGAGCAACCCCCAATTGACCTGCGGTTCTATCTTTGCAACCTCGCGGCTATCACACCCGCTCGTCGCCACCGATTACGGAACAGAGCCTGCTACCGGAGACTGGCGACCTGATCGGCGAGGACATCACCCCAGCCTGACCGTTATGTTCGGCCCACGCGACGCTGGCTGCTGGTGAGAGCCGCGCCAGGCACATCTGCGTCGATCCAACCGCCGCTCAGAAGTCGTTGATCCGCTCGAGTTCTTCCTCGAGCCCATCAGCCCAACCTGGTTGCGGAAGGGTGTCAAAAGCTTCTCGGTGCTTCAAGATCGACTGGCCCAGAGCGTGAAAGGCGGTCACAGACCTGGCGTACAGGTACCAGCGGCCCCGTTGTTGGCCGATTCCACAGCCTGCGCGTTCCGCGAGTTCGGCTAGCAGGGCCGCGCGCTCTGCGTCCGGGACGACGCCTACCGTCGGGTACTTGGCATGGTGATGGCCGAGCCCGCTGGCGCAGGAGTAGAAAGTGGCGGTCCGAGCTGCACTGAGGGCAAGGCTCACGCCGGCCACTCCGACATCGTTCCAGCGGAATTCCGACATGAGTTCGGCGAAGCCCACGTCATCCTCTTCCTGGACCGCGACCAGGATCGTATCGATGCCGTCCGGGGCGCTGGAACGGGCAGCTTGCTCCAGGATCTCGGCCTCCCTGGCAAGGCACTCCGCAGCTTCTTCCCAGCTGGGCAGGCCGAGGCACTCATAGTCGTGGTGCTCAACGAAGCCAGCAGCCACGTCCTCAGCGGTCAAATCGGTCCGCAGTTCGACTAGTTCGTAGTCGTAGCCGATCTCTACCTCGAACTCAGGGATCATTCGCCAATCATGTCGGAATGGCTGGCGGTGCAGGTTGCTTCGGGTCCCCTTGCTGGGAATTTCGACCGAGACGGCGGGCCAAGGATCCACTGCCGTGAGCGTTAACTGTCGTGACTGTGCGGGGCGGCGCGCGCGAACAGGGCATCACTCAGTGTGCTCGATTGTTGTCCCTGCGTGCTTCGAGGGCTGGAGTCGCTACCGTGAGAGCGAACGCCGTCAGCGAGGGAGCGGCTCGGTGCTTTGCCTCACGTTCCGAGCTGCTCCAGCACGGATCAGAGCTTGCGCATTACACCCCCAGACCACGGCTATCTGTGCTGGCTAGCCGAGCAAGGGGAACGCATGACCGTGTCGCCCCTGCGGTCGCCTCGTTGAACAGATTCGGCCCGTGACCTCACGGTCGTTTACGATTGGTCGCCTCGGAGCGCTCCGGACCGTCCAGTTCGGGAGCAGGGCATGGGGATCTTGAGGATTCGCGTCGTTGCCTGGGGAAGCGTGGCAAGTGAGCAGCAGGTTTCGCAGATGTCCACTTCGTTGAAATCCTTGCTTCTACCAGTGCGTCTGTGATGTCCTGGTGCTCGTTCATGTCATGCGTATGGAGGGTTGTGCTGTGAAGAAGGGGCACTACGGCGTACCTCTTGAACGCAGTGACCACCTCAAGCTGAATCCGCACCCGGGTAGCTGCGTCCCGGAGGGTTTCCAGGACTGGCTGGGAGACTTCGGTAAGGGCAAGAGGCTGGCTGTCGACCTCTTCTCGGGAGCCGGCGGCCTCAGCTCCGGCATCGAGCTGGCGGGATGGACCACCGCAGCAGCTGTAGACCTCGATGAACGCGCGCTGGACACCCACAGGGCGAACTTTCCGGGCCTCAGCCTGAAGATAGATCTCGGTGACCCCGCGGAGCGCGACAGGCTCGAGGAAATCCTCAAGCCCGCCAAGATCGACCTTGTGGCGGGAGGCCCTCCCTGCCAGCCCTTCAGCAGGGCCGGGCGTAACAAGATTCGGGACCTCGTTAAGTTCCACGGCCGCGACCCAGAGGACCGCCGGAAGGAGCTGTGGAGCGCCTACCTGGACATGGTCAAGCGGATCGGCCCCCGGGTGGTACTCATGGAGAACGTCCCCGACATGGGGCTTCACGACGACTTCTTCGTCATCCGGACTATCGAGGAGGAGCTGGAGGAGCTCGGCTACGCGACGCAGGTGCGGCTCGTTGACGCGTGGAACTACGGCGTTCCACAGCACCGAAAGCGTCTCATCCTCCTGGCCAGGAAGGACGTCGACGACTTCACCTGGCGGAAGCCCGACCCGGAACGCACCACCCTGCACGACGCGATCGGGGACCTGCCCGAGCTGGAGGTCGTTCCCACTGAGCGGATCGGACAGCGGGAGCTGAAGTATCGGAAGCCTCGCAACCTGTCCGGCTTTGCCAGAAAGATGCGCGAAGAGGCGCCTCGCGGGATGGTCTGGGATCACATGACCCGGAGGGTCCGCGAGGACGACTACCGGATCTTCCAGGTTATGGACTCCGACACCAAGTACTCGGAGCTTCAGGAGAAGCTGACCGAGAAGGAGCGGAAGTACCAGCGGTACAGCCCGGACAAGTACACGGACAAGTACAAGAAGCTGGCTTGGGACAAACTCAGCCGTACGATCACCGCGCACATCGCCAAGGATGGCTACTGGTACATCCATCCGGAGCAGTGGCGGACCCTCACGGTACGCGAAGCAGCGCGCGTTCAGACCTTCCCGGACCGGTTCCGGTTCGCCGGTACTCGGAGCGACGCCTTCCGGCAGATCGGGAACGCCGTACCCCCTCTGCTGGGTGAGGCCGCCGCTTCGGTACTGAAGCCTGTTGGTGAGGTCACCGCGGAGTCCGCCGGGCTGAAGCCCCATTGGCGGGAGGTGAGGACTGGCCTCACGGAGTGGGCGGAACAGAGGCGCGACGGCGGGGACTGGTATCAGCTTCCCAGCGAGACACCGGTGCCGCTTCATGCCGCTGTGGTGGCTATTCTGTCCGGAGCGAAGATCAAACCGGTCGCGATGGCGGAGTTGATGACCGTCGTCAAAAAGTCGAAGACGCTCACCGCGGCATTGTTCAAGAAACTGGTCGATGCGGCTCCCACGACGACCATCCGTGCCCGCGTGGACCGCTTGGAACCGCTGGTGGAGAAGCCCTACGACTGGCAGTGGAACAAGCGGTTCGACGTCCCCGCCAAGCTGGCCATGAAGCCAGCTGAGGTTTCTCTTTACCGGCTCCTGATCGGCGAGGACCTCATGTTGGTCGGCCAGGGGACGCTACGGGTCGCAGCTCGGATGAACGGTGTCGAGACGGATCACGCGAACCGTCTCAGCGACGGCCGAGTCAACCTGGTCAAGCTCGTGGGCGCGGGCAAGGACGCACCACTTCGCATGGGGGCGATTCGACTCATCGGTAAGGACCTGTGCAGGGAGGACCAACCGGTGTGTTCGGAGTGTCCACTCGTCGCCAGCTGCGCCCGCCGCGAGGAGCTGTCTGACGACCTGCTGACGCTGGCCGTCACCCAGAACTAGTGGATCGGCGGCGATCCTCCGCGCCCTTGTGAGTCCGCAATCGCCACCACCCGCTGAGCAGCCCCCTCAGCGTCGCGTCGGATCTCGCACTCCCAGATCCGCACCACGGTCCACCCGGCTGCCTCCGCTGCCTTGGTGTTGCGGAGGTCCCGCGTCTTGTTCGTCGCGATCTTCTCCTCCCACAGGGTGGCATTCGGTCCCCTGAAGACCGCAGGTCCGTGGGTGGGGCAACCGTGCCAGAAGCATCCGTCGACGAAAACGGCGATGCCATACCGCGGCAGGACAAAATCTGCCGTGCAGCGAGTCGCAACCTTGCGCTGAAGCCGGAAGCGGAGCCCGAGCCGGTGCACAGCTCTCCGAAGCGCCACCTCGGGCGCGGTGTCACGGGCGCGTCGTCCGCGCAGGTGATCGCCTTTCTCCGTGCGGACCCATCGTCCACCTGGCGTGTTGCTCGCGTCTGACATATCCGTTGCTCCAGCCCGTTCCAAGCTCTGCAGCGAAGATGCCACACTCTCCTCCATGCTTCGGGAACCAGCTGAGCTTCACGTAGACGACCACGGCCGTGTCGATCTTCCCCTCGGGTTGCTCGCCGAGGCCGGCATCTCGCAAGGTGCCGACCTTGTCGCGTTCAGTGACGGTGACGGGAGGATCGTCCTCAGGCGAGCCGAAGACGCCATGAAGGACCTGATCAAGCAGGGAACTCTCTGACATGTCGGTGGGTTCGTGCCTCAGACACGAACCCACCAGTTACTGGCCGGGATTGAACCCCAGGCGCAGCGCCTCGCTGCGAGCGTGCAGGGCTTGGACAGCCTGCGTCTCGGGAACTTCCTGGTCCAGCTCGAGTCGCCTTCCGACAAACTGGGCCAGCTGCCGCTGCCAGGGCTCGAGGTTGCGGGTCTCCTTGGCCCAGCGCTCGATCGCGTACCACTCGTCAGCAGGAACCAGGGCCGCTTCCTCTCCCGCTCCCTCGTCGGTGCCGGTACCGCCGGCGAGTGCAGCCTCGTCCAACGAATGGTCCAACAGCTCCGCAGACAGCGCGCGTGGTGCCTTCCAGGACACCCTGGACACTGCGTCCCAGCACGCCGCCTTTTTGGCCCACTCACCCACGTGGTTGCCCTCCAAGGGGCTCGTCACAGCACGCATGACGCGTGGACACAGGTCGTGGATCGCGGCCTCCAGCACCGCCGATACGCCCTGCTCCCGCCAGATCCGGTCGAGATCGACCCGCCGTTCCGTTGCCAGGGACAACCGGGCCGTGGTGTAGGTGGTGATGGCTCTCTTGTGGCTGCCCGCTCCGTGGATGGCAGCGACCCGGTCCACCGCCTTGAACAGGATGGCCATCGCGATCACGCGCTGGCAGTACTGGACGTCAACGCGGGGCGGAGCCTCCTCGATGCGGAGCATGAACTCAACGAAGTTCTTCTGCGCTGCCCGGCTCACGAGGTACGGCAACTGGTTCCACGAGTGGACGAAGTTGGCGAGTTCCGACTTCGTGAACTTCTGCCTCACGGGGTTCAGCTGCTTGAACTGTCGCTGTCTGGCCGGGGTGCGGGCCTTCGATACCTCGTCCGTGTACTGGCCTCGCGCCCGCTCGTAGAACCAGTGGGTCTCCTGGCCACTGCCGTCCGTCGCAGGGGCCCACAGAGAGCGGGTGATCCGCTGGATCTCCACGTGATAGTCATGGTTGGAGCTGAAGTCGACCTGGGTCACCCTGTTCTGTGTGTTGGAGTACTCCGAGATCTTCGGAACGATCTCCCCGAGCCGTTGGGGCGATACCTCCGTCAGCTTCATCTGGACTCGGGCGTGGGACAGATCGGCCTTGTCGCGACTCAGCGCGTAGTGGAGCGAGGCCGTTGTCTGACCGCCGTTGACGATCTGAAGGCCGTGGACACCTGAGATATGGGTGGGCTCGCCGTCCGGTCCCCTCACGAAGTCGACCTGGGATGCCGTCGCTGTGATCCCGTTGTTGTAGGCCAGGAACCGGCCCGGTGAGTGCAGCAACGTCTCGCGGATACCGCGGTTGACCGCACCGCGGGTCTGGAGGAAGGAACGGACGTTGAGCTCGAGGAGCCGGGTGCCGTAGTCGGAGTACAGCTCAGCGAGCAACTGCCCGGGTATGACCGCCAGGACTACGGAGTGGTCCTCCTCCGAGCTGGGAGCTGAGACGCAGGCGAGTGGCGGGTCGAACGGCACCACAATTGGCTCCCCGAGGGCGCCCGACGTCGCATGACGGTGCAGCCGTGCCAGGTCCCATACCTCATGGTCCACCGGGAGGCCGTCGAAGTCCGAGGCCGGGACTTCGGCCGAAGTGCTCACCCGGTTGCTGAGCAGGAAGAGTCTGATTCGCTGCACCTCGGTGAGTGCCTTCTCGACCGCCGAGCACATGTCATACACGTCGAACGACTCGTCGATGTCCTGCTGTAGTCCGTCCCGGCAACGCAGCACGAACGTAAGAAGCCGCCTGAAGGCCGTCTCGGTCTGTGCTTTGGTGAGCTTGGTCTCCAGCGGCGTCAGCTGGAAGTCCGTCACGAACAGGTCCAGGGACTCGCCGGACTCACCGATGCCGTAACCGTGCACTTCGTGGCCCCGCGCCTTGTGGTACGCGGTGAAGGTGTTGGACACGACGCCGGCCTGCTCCAGGTCCTCGAAGACCTGACGTGTGAACGCCTCCGGGGTGGTCGTGCCCTCGGCGTCGGCGGTCGCCTGGACGTCGGCGACGAGGCTCCTCGAGAACTCGGCCAAGTCGAGTTCAGCCATGGGATCCCCCGATCAGTTCCTTCACTTCGTCGGCCGTCGCGCGGTAAGCGTCCAGACCTGAGGTGCTCAAGTGGTACGCACAGTCGCTGACGCCCTCACGAAGATCCGACTCGACCAGTTTCGGGAAGTCCTCCCGTACATGCCAGAAGCGCATGTCCCGGAGGGTGTACCGGGGCTCGTCGTAGAGGTCGCGGTGCCCGGGGAGGTAGCCAGCCTGGATGAGCAGACCATCGAGACGGGCCCGGGCAGAGGGATTCGTGAGCTGCTGACGTATTCCGTCCACCCTCCTGTTCAGACTCTCCCCCGACCCACCGCGTCGTTCATCGATCGCCACGAGCGAGAGAAGGAGGGCGGGGGTTCCGGTCCCGTCCAGCTGCCGCTCACTCGCGATGCGAATGCTGCGGGGGCGCTTCGCTGCGCTGGCCTTGGTTTCGATCGCCACATCGGGCAGCTGGAAGTCCTGGTTGGTCCCCGTGGGCCCAGTCCAAGCCTCGACAGCCTCGGACTGAGCCAGTGAGGCCAACAGGACGTCGCCCAGTACGAGGAGTTCGCCGTAAAGCCCGCGACGCGCCTCGACGCTCAGCCCGTCCCTGCCGACGGCACGCAGGAGGTCCTGCCACCTCCCGAATCGGTCCACGGCGGCTGCCAGGGCCTCGGTGGCTGCCGGAGCAGCCTTCGCCGTGTCTGCGACGTCGCTGACGAGAGGGTTGAACACCTCACGCAGCTCGTTCGCGGTAAGGATCACCTGGAGCTCGTACTCGACACGGGACACTGCACTGAGGCTCATCTCGATTCCGGCAGCCCGGGGGAGACGCCCCACCGACCGAACGATCGGGTCGACGGAGCGGGCATCGGCCCTCAGGACCAGCATGCGCTGTCGGCCGGGATGAGACACGGTGAGGAAGATGTCGAGCGGGGAATCCGGGTACAGGCGGAGTCGGGACCGCCCTGGCGCGTTCTGGGGACTCTCCAGTTCACGCCACTCGTCCTCGGTGACGGTCACGCCTCGTCCTCCTCGACGATCGAGTAGATGTCGTCCTGGAGCCAGACGGAGTTGGCAACGTACTCGGTCTTGGACTGGTGCTTCGAGTAAGGGAGGCTCACCTGGAAGCCCACGAGAGGTGTCGTTGACGCGACGCCAGTGGTAGTGACGGGCTTGATGGGGTAGATCAGCAGCAGGCCCTGATCGGGACGGCGCTGGCGTCGGATGTATTTGCCCGACGGGTTCTGAGGCGCCGCAGCCTTCTCCGCCTCCTCCGCAGCCTTCTGCGCAGCTTCGCGTGCCCTGTTCTCCTGGGCCTCGTTGAGGCCAAGCAACTCGTCCTGAGGACTGATGACTCGGCGGACCGTGTACCTGCCCTCGCTCTCGAAGTCGTCCTTGAGCGATGCGCGGGTCACGGTGCCAACGGTGTGTCCGGCGATATCCTGCCGTGACTTCGACGTCGTGCTGTTAATCAGAACGACCGTCCAGTCGGTCAGCTCTCCCACCCTTGCGCACTGGTTGATGTACTTCGCGATGAGCCTCGGTCGGACCCGCTGTGCCATGGGGTCGGTCTCATAGTCGGAGAGGAAATCGGAGACCAACTCAGGGGCAATGCCCTTCCACTGAAGGTTGTCGCCCTTTGGTGTCACCTCCGGCTCGGCAGTGCTGTCGAGTCGTCGGACGAAGTCCTCAAGTACCTTGAAGTTGTGAGCGACGGTCCGGTCGGCGAGCTTGAAGATCACGGTTTCCGGCCCTTCGCCGGAGTAACTGAGAAGGATCTTCGTGCCCTTGCGCATCTTGTTTGGTGTGGTCACTGTCAGCCCCAGTGACGAAGATCGAACCTTCAGGCCGAACGCCGTTGGCTCGAGGCCGAGTGTGGCCATCTCCTCTACCTCCCGGCGAAGTTCGTCAGTGGCGGCCGTGACCTCCACGTAGGCATCCTGGAGTTCGGGCGTCGTGTACAGACGGCACAGGTCCTCGTACTTCGGCCGGTACCCGAACCACCGCCCCATCTGGAGGAGGGCGTCGTACGACTTTGACCAGCGCAGGTAGTAGCTGACGGTCAGACCTTCCAGGGTGAGGCCGCGGGAGAGTTTCTGCCCTCCGACGGCGATCACGGAAAGACCACTCCTGCGGCTTTCGTAGTAGTCGAGTGCGTCCTTGGACGTGCCGTTCACGGCCTTGACCTGGATCTTCCGGATAGCGTCCAGGAGTTCCACCGAAACCTGATCCCATGTAAGGGGCTCGGCCTCGTCGGTTGGGAACTGATCCGTGGTGGGCACGAAGTCCCGCTCCCAGAGCCCTTGGAGCTCCTCACGGAGCGCGGGGCCCTTGCCGTACCTGTCCCGGAGCGTGTCGATGAGGAGATGCCGGTAGTCGTCGACCTGATCCCGTACCAGTCCCTGTACTGAAGTGAAGCGGGTGACGTGCACCAGCATCGAGTTGTGCACCTTCGTCTGCGCGCGGGCCCGCCGGGCCGCACAGGCCAGCACGAACGAGAGGATCGCCTCTCGCAGGGACTGGGGGAGTTTGTCACTGGGGACGTGGCCCGACTTGTGCCTGGCAGGAAGCCAGAGCTCAGCGTCCTTCACATGACGCACGAGTGGCAGGGGCGGTGTGTCCTCCTCGTCGTCATCGTCTACCTGTAGACCGAAGACCCGCTCAGGACCGAGGTAGTTGGAAGGAGAAGGCAGGCTGCGGATGAAGCTCGCCGGGAAGAGGTCCTCCCCGACCTTCTCGTTGTTCGCCTCAGGGTTGATGTAGATGTTGGCGAATGGGGTGGCCGTGTATCCAACGTACGCGGACTGGTCGAAGACGTTGACGAGATCACGGATCGCGGCGTTGGTCTTCGTCGGGTCCGCGTCGTCGTCCTTGGTCGTGTCGATCGAGGCGTTGTCGGCCTCGTCGTCGATGACGATCATGGGAAGGTCCTTCACGACCTTCCTGCCGTTCTCGTCCTCGGCCCCGTGAACGTCGAGCACCCAGTTGCGCACGTACTCGAGAAGCTTCCAGTGTTTCTTGACGACGAGTACCACAGGGAAGCTGCCGAGAGGGAAGTTGGTGTGGGAGGCGGTCTTCTTGCCGAAATCACCCTTTGCGGTACTGTTCGTGGGCGAGGCGATGTCGAGCTTCTTCGCGCCCGGCATCCGGCCCGCGCCGATGAGCCGGGACTTGCCGACCTCGTTGGACCGCCTGTAGTGCTGAGTGTCGAAACCCAGAAGTCCCTCGTCGATCCGTAGCTGGGTCTGGCTGCGGAGGTCGTCGTGGATGCCGGCGAGCACCACGACGAGCCGATAGCCGGCGTCCACGGCCTTGGCTGCAAGCCCGATGTACTGCCCGGTCTTGCCGGACTGCACCTGGCCGATCACGAGGCCCTTACGACTCCAGGAACCGGCGCGGCGCGGGTCCTCCAGCTGGCTCAGCACGTCGTCGGAGCTCTGGTCGAGTCGCCTCACGACCCATGGCGGTAGGTTCGCCACGTCCTCGAGGTAGCGCCGGTAGCGTTCCCAGAAGTCCCAGTCACGGTCGTTCTTCGCCTCGGGAAGCCACGGTTCGTGCCCCTTGGGGTCCATGAGGCCCGAGGACCGCTCCTGGAACACGGCGGTCATGGCCTCGATCTCCTTGGCCAGCTGGTCCCGGTCAAGGCCCTCACCCTGGGCGGCCAGCATTCCAAAGATGGCGTTGACCGCGTTCTGGACCTCCTCCGGCTTGGGCTGACGGTCCTGCGGCAGGAATCCGAGAACTAGGCGCTTGGCCTTGGCCATGGGGTCGTCGGGTTCGACTGTCACGTGGGACCTCCAGCTGGACGAGAACGGTATCGAGGAGAGTAGAGGCGACCACTGTCAGCGGGACTACTTGTTCCAGAAGCCCTGTAGTTGGTCGAAGGGCGGCATGGTGCGCAATCTGTCGCGCGCGGCAGCCGGTGAACGGCCGCCGGAGACCAACGACTCGTAGATGCGCTGCGCGACCTCGATAGCGGCGGCGTCGGCGGGCCCCGGTCCACCGAACGGCTCCGGGTCGTCGCTGGTGTCCGTCTCGTGCATCACACGGAGGGCGGCAACGGGCACCGTCTCCTCCAAGAGACGGATCAACGCGCGCACGTCGGACGCGGTGTTGCCGCCAGGTCTCAGAGCTGCCTGAACTAGTGGGTGGCTGCGGTTGATCTTGCACGTGACCCTGCCATCTGGCCGACGCACGGTCCATGCGTACGACAGGGGATCGCCGTGTGTACGCGCAGCGACCTGCCCTCGGTGCCGCAGTACGTCCGCGGCTCTTGTCCGCGCCTGCCGCGCGATGCGGTTCAGATGCGGGCGGAGACCGACGGGCGGGATGACGCTCGACTTCTTCACGTCGACGCCCCACTCGGCGTCCGTCTCGGCCGGGATATCGACGGCGATCCGAGCCAGGTTGTACTTCTCCTCGCGTCGCATCCCACGTTGCCCCAGCCAGTCGCCCGCCAAGATCAGGCGGTTCCGGCGGTAGACGTAGAACCCCTGCTGGTCGAGCCAGCCCTGTGGTCCCGCGGCTCTGGCGTACTCCTCCGATGTGAGCCGGTGGGCGCTTGGGAGGATGAACGCCTCGACCCGTACAGAACGGCCGCCGATCGGCAGTTCCTCAGTGGGGAGTCGCTGAACCGAAGGGTGGTTGCCCATGAACGGATCCCAAGGTTCAACCGAGGTCCCGGAGACTCGGAGGTTACGGCGTCGGCTCCCGGTGAGGAATCGGGCGAAGACCATGCCGAGGTGAGACTCCGCGCGGACCGCCTCGGCGTAGAACTGCTTCTGGGTGTGCTCGTCGTCCTCGCTGAAAGCGCCGCCGTGGTAGCCGTTGAGCCGTCGCCAGAGCACGACGGTGCCGTGGTCGGCGGCGCCTCGGACCTTGTCAAGCACAGCTGTGGTGGCGTCGTCGGCTCCGTGGAGCAGTCGCCATTCGCCGAACTGCTCGACGATGTCGAGGTCCCACGTGCGGGTGTGCCACTCCCCGGCGGTGGCGGTGGACACGGTGAGCTGCCTCGCCTGTGAGAACGAGGCCGACTTCAGACCGACACCGAAGCGACCCAAGTCGGTGGAGGAGCGCGTCGTCGCGGGCCCGCGAGCCGCGACGGTCATGGCCGTGACGAGTTCCTCAACAGCCATGCCCCAGCCATCATCGATGACCGCGATCCACGAGTCCTGTCCTGCCCAGGTGAACTCGACGTCGATGTTGCGGGCGTCCACCGAGATGCAGTTGTCCACGAGGTCCGCGATGGCAGCGGGCAGTGAGTAACCCAAAGAGCTGAGCGAGGCCACCATGCCTGCGGGTTCAGGGGCCGCGATGTCGTACGTCATGGGTGGTTCCAGCATGCTCCCCGACAGGGTCCCTTCACGGTGTGCGGCAGCCCCGTGATCCAGAGAACCAAGCGAGCGAACACCGCAGAGACCGGGGAATGCCCTCTGCTCTGTCGGCTTACGCACACGACAACTCCCCGCCCGGACTGATGATAATGGAGACATGGGGCGAATGCTGGTGGTTCCGGACTGAGTTAGCGTGAACCTTGACCCCGGACTCTGAACACTCGACAGGCTTCGGTCTGGAGGCGCCTGCGTAACCTCGGCCAGGAGGACCGTCTCCGTGTCCGCCTCTACGCGGCCGGCACCGTCTAATCTTCCGAGCATGATTCGTGCTGTGGTGTTCGACGTCGGTGAGTGCCTCGTCAATGAGACCCGGGAATACGGAACCTGGGCGGACTGGCTGGGGGTGCCGCGGCATACCTTCGCGGCGATGTTCGGAGCGGTCATCGCGCAGGGGCGGGACTACCGCGAGACGTTCCAGGAGTTCCAGCCCGGGTTCGATCTGGCTGAGGCACGGGAGAAGCGTGCGGCGGCAGGGAAGCCTGAGTGGTTTGGTGAAGATGATCTCTACCTGGATGTGCGGCCCACGCTGACAGCGTTGCGAGACGCGGGCCTGTGGGTGGGCATCGCAGGGAATCAGACCGTCCGGGCCGGCGGACTACTGCGCGGCCTGGATCTGCCCTCTGATCTGATCGCAACCAGCGATGACTGGGGAGCCTCGAAGCCGGATGTGGCCTTCTTCGAGCACGTCATCGATGCGACGCCTGCCGAGCCGGGCGAGATTCTGTACGTCGGTGACCGGCTCGACAACGACATCCGCCCGGCGGTGCAGGCGGGCCTGCTAACCGCGCTGATCAGGCGTGGGCCCTGGGGCACGATCCAGCAGCGTGATCCGGACGCCGACGCGATTACGACGATGCGGATCGACTCGTTGTCGGAGCTGCCAGAGAAGATCGCTAAGTTCAACGCTGGAGAGCGCTGACTGTCGTACCCCAGTCGTAGAGGCGGTCGTCGAGGTCACGGACGCATTGCTCGTTCTGCCAGGGAGTGAGCGTGCGCCGGACCTCGCGGACGCGGTCCATGCCGGTGGCGTACCAGGTGACGGCGAGTTGGTCGAGCGCCTGGGTTGCGTACCGGCATGCTTCCTCAGGTCGGTTGTCCGCAGCTTCGACCGCGGCGAGGTCGCCGAGGATGACGGTGCGTTGCTTGTCGGATGTAGGCGGCAGGTCGTCGAGGACCTGGCCGAGGGTTTCCCGCGCTTGGGGCAAGTGGCCGGCCTTGAGCTGTGTATTTCCCTTGAAGGCAGCCAGGCGGACGGGGCTGAACCAGTCCATCCAGATCGGTGTGGGGTGATCGGAGCCTGCCGCGAGGGTGTCCTCCGCGTGGCTGATCAGTTGTAGCGCGGTCCGCGGATTCCCGCAGCGGGTCTCGCACTCGGCCTCAACGGCATCCAGCCAGGCCCAGAGTTCCGAGGAGGCGTCTTCGCGGCGTGCGTAGGTGCGGGCAGCGACCATGCGCTCGACCGCCGCATCCTTGTCTCCTGCCCACCCAGGTATGAAGGCCATGTGAGCGAGGACTGCCGATCCGAGGAGTGAGTCGTCTGCTTCGCCTGCGGCCTGGAGTGCGCGCAGGAGGGTGTCGGACGCCTGGTCGGGCTGGCGTAGGTCGAAGAATTCGATGCGGCCGGCGAGCAGGTAGGACTCGGCCAGGGCAGCAGCGAGGATCCTGCGGGTGGGGTTCGCTGTCTCGGGCAGCAGAGCACAACCGAGCCGGGCGTGTTCCATGACTGCTGGGTGCAGGGTGGCCGGCGCCACCGACCAGTACAGGTGTCGGTGGGAACGGGTGACGGCCTCGAAGTCCTTGCCAACGGTGACCGGCTGCGTCGCGGTGGTGGACTGAGCGGGGACTGAGGCCAGCCGCGCTCTGGGCAGGCGTCGGTGTGAGGAATGGCTGGCTGTCGTTTCGGGCTGGCGCCCTTCAACCCCCCAGGGCGGGGTGAAGCCGAGGTCCTCCATGCTCTGGCCCAACAGGTGGGTCAGGACTCGGTGAACGTCGGGCTGGGGCCAGGGCGGTGTGGCGGACTCCCAGCGTCGGATCTGTCGGACGCCGACGGCCAGTCCTCGGATGCCGAGCTTGGGTGCGGCCTTGGTGATGGCGTCAGCCAGGGCTTGTTGGGAGTTGTATCCGGCGGCCATGCGGGCGGCCTTGAGTCGGGTGTTGCCAGCGGGACGGGACATGGATCTCCTCGGGGATGAACTCTCGTCAGAGAGTGACACGCGATGTCCCCGCCACGGCGCAAAATCATCCAAGGGCAAGCAAGAAAGCCCTGTAGTTGTCCTCTTGATGACCTGTCAGGGCCCTCGAATAGGACCTGGCGGACCAGGATGATGGCACTTCCGCAAGCCCAGCAGCAAGCGGCTGCGAACAGCGACTACCCGGCACAGCCACGTTGGCGGCGGTGACGACCAGCTCACTCACAGTGGCATCGGCAGGATGGAGGTGAGAAACATGGGCAGCGCAAACATGGGGGAGCCGTGGATCGAGCATGATCTCGGCCCGTTCGGACCGGCAGCCCTCAAGCCGTACTCCGAAACGCGGCGCGCCACGGACGGCAGTGCATTCCTGAAGGTTTACGTGGGCGTCGATCCCGAGGGCCGGCGTCGGCGCGAGGTCGCGACGATCAAGCGCGCCATCCTACGGGGAATCCCGGTTCCACCCGTCCTGGCCACGGGGAGGGGTGAAGCCGGATCGTGGACAGCTTTCCGGTCGGTGGCTGGGACGCCGTGCTCGATAGGCACGCACGAGGCAATTGAGGAATACATCGGTCACATCGTGGCTGTGAGTGGACGACTGCACCGGTCCACTGCTGGTCTCACTTCAGGATCCGGGTGGGAAGCGAGGCATGCCGATCTTGATTCGCCCCGCCAGTTCCTTCTGGACCAGCTCTCTCCTCGCTGTCAGCGACTGCCCTGGTGGGTGGTGCTGCGCACGGCCCTTCAAGCTATTGATGCGCACCCGGTCGTTCACCTGCACGGTGACCTCAAGGCCGAGCACCTACTGTCGATGGCGCTCGCCTGCACGTCGTCGACTGGGAGGCGAGCGCCCGTGGGCCGGCCGTCCTGGACTACACCGACGTGGTCTTCCACCTCATACGCGACCTGCTGTACGAGGGCGTGCCACCCGGACGTATCCCGATCGATCTCGTGACCCGACTGCCGTTCAGCGGGCCGGTTCTCGCCTGGCGACTGCTCCTCTGGCTCGACCGGCGTCGTCCCGACGACACCGGCCGCGTCACTGCCCACCATGTATACCGACTTGCGGCCGAAGAGCAGGCCGCCTCGGCGTACAAGTCTCTAGCTCACGCCATCCTCCGCCTCCGCAGTGCCGGCGTTCCTCGCTGAATCCACGCTTCATCGCTCGTCCAGGCGTGCTGACGCCTGTACTCATCCGCTTCTGCCCCCTTGAACGGGAGTTCGTGATGCCTCGTACGAGCACGACCATCGACAACAGCCATCTCGTCATCGACACCGGCATGGCCCAGCCGGACGCGACGACCATCGTGGAACGCAAAGGACTCGGCCACCCGGACACCCTTGCCGACCATCTTGCCGAGCGACTGTCGCGCGCCTACAGCCGCTACACCGTTGAGCGCTTCGGCGCCGTGCTGCACCACAACTTCGACAAGCTCGCCCTCCTCGGTGGGGCCAGCGAGGTCCGCTACGGGGGAGGTGGGATGACGTCGCCGGTGCGGGTCCTGGTCAACGGGAGGGCGGCACCAGCCTGCGCTGGAGAGCGCATCCCGGTCACGGAGATCGTGGAAGCCGAGGTTCGGGCGTTCTTCGCCGAGCGGCTCGCCGAGGTCTCGGAGCACCTCGACATCACCTTCAACATCACCAGCAATTCGAGTCCAGGCGCCGTCCTCACCGGCGACGCGGTGCCGGACCGAACCCGTTGGTTCAACCCACGCTCCATAGACGATCTTCGCGAGCGGCGTGTGCGGCTCTCGAACGACACCTCCCTCGGCACTGGCTGGGCGCCGGAGAACCCCTTCGAGTCCTTCGTCCGTGAGCTGGTGGACCACTTCTCCGGCGAGAGCGAGTTCACCCTCCCGCGCGCGTGGTGCGGCTCGGACGTCAAGCTCATGGGGTACTGGGACGGCGAGCAGGCGGACGTCGTGCTGTGCGTCCCCCAGAAGTCGCGCCACGTCGGCAGCCGTGCGGAGTACGTCGGAAACACCGAGAGTGTCCTCGCTGAGTGCTACCGGCTTGCCGACCTTCGACTGCCCGGCTCCAAGGCCCGCTTCCGATTGAACGCACGCGATGTCCCGGAGAAGGACGAGTTGTACCTGACCTACTCCGGCAGCTCGATCGAATCCGGTGACGAGGGCGTGGTGGGGCGCGGCAACCGCGTAAACGGGCTGATCACGCCATTACGGCCGATGAACCTGGAGGGTGCCAATGGCAAGAATCCCGTCTACCACGTCGGCAAGCTCTACAACGTGGCTGCGCAGCGACTCGCCAGCCGGCTTCACGAGGCAACCGGAGGGCACGCCGAAGTTCATCTGGTGAGCACCACAGGCCAGCGGCTCGATCAACCCTGGCGCATCCTCGTCCGCCTGTCCTCGCCTGACGCCGAGGTCGACAAGGTGCAGGCGCTGGTCACGGAGGCTCTCGGCGAGTTCCCGGCCCTCACAGATGAGCTCGTTTCTGACGGGATCGTGCTGAGCTGATGAGGACGCGGACGCTCGGAGAGATTCCCACAGGGTGCCGACAGCGATTGCTCGCGCATTACGGGCCAGGGGTCCAAGCCTGGCTGGACGTGGCGCCTGGTCTGCTGGAACAGGCCGCAGAGCGCTGGAAGCTCTCCCTCGGCGGCTACTACGACGCCGGACACGCCTCTGTGATCGCGTTGGCGACCTCCTCCGACGGCCGTCCGCTGCTCCTCAAGGCATGGACTGACCCTGCTCGGTACCGGCACGAGATCAGCGCGCTGCAACTGTGGGCCGGCGGCCCCACTGCGGACGTTGTCGAGATGGCTAACGATCTTGGGGTTGCCGCACTGGAACTGGTGGGGGGCCGCCCCGGTGGTGCGGAGCGGCCAGCACGCGAAATGCAGATGGTTGCCGCCGCCCTCCAAGGGCTGCACACCCTTGGTCGGCGCAGAAACCGGCCCACCGGCCTCCCTCTGCTCGCAGACCATCTGCGAACGGAAATGCTGCCCCGGATCGAGCAACGGATACAGACAGTCCGCCTCGGTGCATGGCGTCCCCTCATCGACGCCGTATGCCCGTCACTTGCCGACCTGAAGGAAGACGCAGGCCGCACGACCGTCCTGCACGCGGACCTGTACCGCGAGAACGTGCCCTTCGACTGGATGGGCCTCCCACGCCTGCTCGATCCTCTGCCTATGGTGGGCGACGCGGTGTTCGACTGGGCCTTCTGGACCGTCTACTACGACCTCGGACATGGAACCGACAGGCGGCTCGCCTCTGCCGCCCGCATCTCCCGAATCCCCGTTCCGGTACTCGCGCCATGGTGCAGAGCACTGGCCGTCGACGGACTCCTCTTCTACATCGAGGCCGGAGACCCGAGGGCACAACGCATGTCGGGAGTGCTCTCCAAACTTTCACCGTCGATCCCAAGGAGGGACTCGTGACCACCTACATCCTCCGCCACGGGCAGACGAACTACAGCAGGCGGTATCTGGTCAATGGCGACCCGTCCAAGCCCATCCAGTTGACTGAGGAGGGGCGGCAGTCGCTGAGCCGAGGTTGGTCGACCCTCCCTCTCCACACCGTGCGGACGTGGCTGACCAGCGAATTCCCACGCGCTCAGCAGACAGCGTCTCTGTTGATGGGTGTTCCCGCAGCGGTGCTCGTCATCGACCCTCACCTGAACGAACTCGACTACGGGATCTTCGAAGGCAGCCCGTTCCTGGAATACGCGGTCTGGCTTGACGGCCATGGCACGGCCAAGCGCCCAGAGGGCGGAACCGAATCTCAGCGAGAGGGCATCCGGAGAATGCTCACGGGAGTGCTCGCTGCCCTGGAGCACCCGGGGCCCCGTGTCCTCGTGGGGCATGGCCTGCTGATCTCCGTGCTCCTCTGGCACAAGAGCCGCTGCTCGAACGAGGCCATGCCGCTCTTCTTTCCAGAGGCGCCCTACGTCGAGCCAATCGCCATAGCTGACGACGAGCTGCCCGTCTGGATCACGGCGCTGCTGAGTGATCTCGACCGAGACGCGCACCAAGAAGCCGACGACCACGGTGGCGCGTCCATATTGCGGATCGATGGAGGCTCGGCGGTTGCTACCGTCGAATCCGCATCCCACTCGCCGGATCAGAAGGATCTTCCTCATGCATGATGCCCGCGCCCTGATTGAAATGGGTGCCGAAGCGGTTCGTCGGCTCGCTCGTCGCGGTTACACACTGGACCTGCCCGCGCTGGAGGACCTCCAGTCCCGGCGTAACCAGAACATCCGCTCGGCCGACGAGCTGCGGGCGGAGTCGAAGCGGGTGGCGAGCGAGGTCCAGCAGACGGCCAAACAGGGCGGTGACATCGCCAAACTGAAGGAGCGCGCTCGCGAGCTGAAGGACGAGATCCGCGAGATCGAGGCCGGGCAGGAGAAGGTCCAGGAGCAGCTCCGCGACCTCCTTCTCAGCATTCCGAACCTGCCGGACGATGCGGCACCCGATGGTGACTCCGATGAGTTCGCGGTCGAGGTCAGGCGCGTCGGCACACCGCCCGCGTTCCCGTTCGAGCCGAAGGACCACGTCGACCTCGGCGAGACCACCGGCATCCTCGACTTCGCACGGGGGACGAAGCTCTCAGGCCCCCGTTTCGCGGTCTCCCGCGGCGCCGGAGCAGCGCTGGAGCGCGCCCTGGCCACGCTCTTCCTCGACCTCCACACCCGCCGGCACGGGTACATCGAGTACGCGGTCCCCTACCTGGTCACCCGCAAGACCATGACCGGCACCGGGCAGCTGCCGAAGTTCGAGGAGGACCTGTTCAAGACGGGCGTCGCCGACCGAGAGCTGTTCCTGATCCCGACCGCCGAAGTGCCGCTGACCAACCTCTACGCCGACGAGATCATCCCTCCCGCCGAGCTGCCACTGGCGCTCACCGCGCACACGCCTTGCTTCCGTTCGGAGGCCGGATCGTACGGGCGCGACACCAGGGGCCTGATCCGCCAGCACCAGTTCTCCAAGGTGGAGATGGTCCGGATCGTCGACCCGAAGGACGCTGACGCCGAGCTGGAGAAGATGGTCAGCCATGCCGAGGCGTGCCTGAAGGAACTCGGCCTCGCCTATCGGGTCGTCACTCTCCCTGCCGGCGACACGGGCTTCTCCGCCCAGCTCACGTACGACATCGAGGTCTGGATCCCGAGCCAGAACACGTACCGCGAGATCTCCTCGATCTCCAACTTCGGCACGTTCCAGGCCCGCCGCGCGAACATTCGCACCCGCGGTGAGGACGGCAAGCCCAAGCTCGTCGCCACGCTCAACGGCTCCGGCCTCCCCGTCGGCCGAACCGTCGCCGCGCTTCTCGAACAGTCCCAGCAGGAGGACGGCTCCCTCGTCCTGCCCGAATCGCTCTTCCCGTACCTCGGCTTCCGCCGTATCTCGGCGGACGGAACACCGGAGGCATAACGTGCTCGTCGGCGTCTGCGACTTCCCTGGTAGCTACGCCTTTCCACCCGCCGGATACGGCGGGATCGAACGATGGCTGTGGGCGGTCGCCGTAGGCGCCCGAGCCGCAGGCGCCGACGTACACCTTCTTGGGCCGGGCTGGCTCACTGACCTGGAGCACGACTGGGTCCGCAAGCCGGTCCGCCTAGAGGACATCATCACCGGATCGCTCGCCTCGCGCGATCTGCGAAGCGCCGGATACGACCTGCTGATCGGGGGGCACGAATACCCGTCGCTGCCGGCCTGGACGCGCACCTGGAACGAGCTGAACTGCGACGTCGCCACGTTCCAGCACTCACCCGTCTTCCGGCACGCCGACACGGCCTTCGACGGCAAGCGGTCACGGCTCTACTGCTACTCGCCCGAGATGATCGAGCGGTACGCAGAGCATCAGCCGATCCCTGAACTCGCTGTCCACCTCGGCCTGGATGAGGACGAGCCGCTGGCGGTGGCAGGGAGTGACCTCGTGTGGCTCGGCCGCATAGACGAGGAAAAGGCGCCGCACATCGCAGTCCGGGCCGCCCAGATGCTCGGCCGCCGAATACAGATCGTCGGCCCGGTCTTCGACGAGGCATACGTGCTACGCCACGAACGCCTCTTCAGCGCCAGCCACGTGAAGTGGGTCGGCGAACTCGGCGGCCCCGCCAAGACCGCCGCTATCCGCGACGCCTCCGTCTTCGTCTACACCTACGCCCGTACGTATGTGGAGGCTGGCGCCGCAGTCTTCGGGGAGTCTCTCCGTGCCGGCACCCCCATGGCCGCGCTCACGTGGCGCGAGGGAACCTGCGCCGAGGCGGCCCTGTGCGATCAGACGGGCGTGATTGCGGTGGCCCACCCTGACCAGAGCGACGAGACAGCATCGGAACTTCTGGCCCTGGCGATCGAACAGGCCGAGGACCTCAACCACACGGAGGTCCAGGAGATCGGGATGCATCGCTTCGATCCGGCCCGCCACTTCACGGCGATGTCGACTCGGTCATGCTGACGCATTGGACCAGGGAACACGCGCT
Organism: Streptomyces sp. NPDC002911; assembly: GCF_053591835.1. Classification (NCBI taxonomy): domain Bacteria; kingdom Bacillati; phylum Actinomycetota; class Actinomycetes; order Kitasatosporales; family Streptomycetaceae; genus Streptomyces; species Streptomyces sp. NPDC002911. Next base: position 109,849 of record NZ_JBSFUO010000011.1, read on the forward strand.
CGGAGCGTCAACCCCTCCGGAGGACGACTTACCTGCAGTGCTACGGCAAGTCCTCGGTAATCAATGGGAGTTCTCTGCCTCCGACGGGCGGATCACGATCGAGCACGCGCACAGGGGATCTCCGTACTGCCCTCCTCGCCGCGCCCCGTCGTGGGAGGAGCTGCTGGCGGGGCTGAAGGCGGGCTTCGCGGCTCAGAGCGTCCCACAGGCCGCCTGTCTGCCACTTCGATGGGGCCGCGAGACCGAGCTGACGATCTCAGCCGTCCAAGCTCTCGACCCCCTCCTTAAGGACGGGCGCCCGCTGACATACCGTAGCGGCTTCCTGCCACAGCCTGTTGTCCGATTCACCGGGCAGCGGGACACATCGGGTGCCCTCCGGGAAGGGTTTCTGACCTCGTTCGTCAACGTTTCCCGTGTCCAGCCGATTCAGCGCCTGGACGAGTACGGAGCCATCTTGGACGGCTGGCTCAGCGTGCTGTCGCAATTAGGCTTCCACGCGCGCCACATCAGCATCCACGGCAAGCTTTCAGCATGGAGGCGCCGCCAAGTCGAAGGCATCACCCTTCGCTTCAACCACCTCGACCTGCCACTCGGCGACATCGTCCTCCTTTGGAACGTCGACAACCCCGCGCGCATGGCAGTAGACCTCGGCACCGGGCTGGAACGCCTGGCCTGGGCACGGACGAGGCAGGGGTGGAACGACCTTGTCTTCGGTAGATTCGCGTCCCTGTCGCCACCGCCGACTCTGGATGCCGTCCGCACGGCCACTCTTCTCCTCGCGCACGGCGTTCGTCCTGCCGCGCGAGGGGCTGGTGGAATCACCCGCCGGGTGATCGGTACGGTCGACCCCGACGCGGCGAGGCTGGGCGTCAGCTCCCTGGTTCGCGCGTCGTACCGCTACTGGCGACTGTTCGGTGAACCGAATGTTCCATGGCCAGCCGTGACCATGGCGATCGAGCAGGAACTGGGCATCTGACGGAAAATCCCTGGCGGATCGAGCCACTCACCTGGGGCAGTTTCCCCGATCGGTTCCGCAAAGCAGGCGTCAAATAGCCACTGGCACCTTAACCACCGAACCGCGACCGACACCCGAACCTCTCGCTGGAAAAGCGGAGTTCGCCGGCGGCAGACAGGATTATTCGCAGAAAGACTGGCCACGCGGGGCAAGGCATGTCAAGGTAAACGACCTTCCCGGAGATCTTCAGGTCACGTGGTTCGGAGTAATGGCAGTGGCTCCGGTAAGCCCTGGATTCCCGCCGCCGATTACTTTGCCGTGTCGCCCCCTGGCACCCCGCCCGCTTCCTCTGCGGGCAGAAGATCTACTCCCATGCCTTTGGAGGCGCTCCTGAGTCCGGATTTCCCGTTCGATCCATCCGTTGCGATTGATGCTTCGTCCGCGTATTGGGTCGGTCCCCGGCACTTGGCCGGCGATGACGGACGTCCCTACGATGCCGTCGCGGACCGTCTCGCCGACATCGGCTGGACGAGCCTGACCGTCGTTCGCGGGCGCCGTGAGCTCGACGAGCCGCTGGAGGACCATCAGGTGCTGCGCAGCACGGTCCTGCACATCAGTCCCGACGGCCTTCGGTGGGCTCAGTGGGTCCTGCCGGACGAGCCATTCCATCTTGGTGGGCTGCCGATCGCGTGGCAGGTGTCGGCCCGTTCGGATGTGAGCAGTCCGCTCGCGGACTGGTCCGCCTACTTCACCCGCGACGTCCCGGGTGAGTTCATCGCCGACTTTCTCGTGGCGCTCGACGCATGCGGCCAGCCCAGCGCTGTGTCCGCCGGCCCCGAGGTGGTGCTCGATTCGGTCGCTGCGCATGGTTGGCTGCGTGACGCCGATCAACCGCATGCGGCGGCGATGCATCCCACCTTCACTTCCCGCCTCAGCCTCGGCGAGGTGCCGCCCCTCATCCAGGACTCCGACCCCCGCGCTCTGATGGTCGAGGCGGAAGAGCCGGGTGCGACGGGCTGGCAGGCGTGGGCTGAGCTCGGGATGGATGCCTCGTGCTTGTGGGCTGCGTCGTTCAGTGCCAGCGTGCCGCACGGCCTTGTTGCCGCCTTCGCCTCCTCGCTCAGCTCCACAGCACCGGTTCTACGCCGGGTGCTGCCGGAGAGCACACGGGACCGGCTCCTGCGTGCCCCCGCCAGCTGAGTCGTACTCCCGCGCCATGAAGCCGGGCCAGTTGGGTGACCCTACGTTCGAGTTCGGTGTGTGCTGGTCGCCATCGCGGTCATATCAGTGTGACTCGGGCGCATATCGGCTGATCCTCGAGCTCTAGTGGGTCGAGGTCCACCGATGCGGCCGTGCCATAGCACGAAGGGGGCCCGCCCCTTTGCTGAAGCTGATGTTCTACAGGCCAGTGCCGCTGGCCTCCTTCAGAATCTCGATGCTCTCGGGGTCCTTCGGCTCAGAGCGTCGGTACTGGGGGTGACCAAGGTCCATCTGGAGCGCGGCGTGGAGCGGGGCGGGGTATCGCGTCCGGTCTGCCCAGGAGAGTGCCTGGTGGCTGAGCCGTGCCGCGGCGACCGCGAGAGTCTCTCTGTCGTAGCCGACCCGCGTGTGCATGGGGGTGATCTCCCGCGTGGTCATGCTGTACCACGGTGAGTTGAGTTCGTTTTCCTTGCGTTCGTCGGCGTTCTTCGATGCCTTTCCGGGTTTGGCCCGCCAGCGGGTCTTCCACTGACCGTGGCGCTTCTTGCCGTAGTTGCGTGGTTCGGTGAACAGGAACCACGGGTGACCTTCGGGACGGTCCTCCGGGTAGTACAGGTCGCTGGAGGTCTTGAGCGGGACGGTTTGGCCGTTCTTCTGCTTCTCGGTGACGGCGACCAGACGGGGCATCTCTGCTTGTGCGCAGTTCATGCGGATGATGCTGGCCGGGTTCCAGGACTGAGGTAGCCCGCTTGCGGGAAGCCAAAGGCGCGGGTCGTCGGGATCCTTCCCGAGGCCCTGCTTGTTGTTGTGAAGGCCAGGCCATACGCGGCGGCTCGCGTGGCCGTCGATCATCAGGGCATAGGGCAGACCGTCGAGTTCGTCGTGGAGCTCTTGGAGGGCGGTGCGGACGTCATCGCCGGCCTGCGCCCAGCGCTGGAAGTCGCTGTCCCCGTTCTCTGTGTGAAGGGGGTAGTTGGCGGCGTGGAAGTTGCTCTGCGCGAGGGCGTAGTGCTCCCAGCGCGGGTGGATGTTGCTCCAACCGATCATGCGCCAGGGGCCGCCCGGTTCAGGAGACGGGACGATCGCACTGGCGGTGATGATCCTTTTGGGTGCGCCCTTGTACTTGCGGTCTGTTGCCTGTTTGCGGATGTGGATGCCGCAGAACGCCATGCGGGGCAGCGGGTAGGGATCGTCGTCGGGATAGAGGGCACGCTCGAAGCGGTCGTCCACGACGCCGCATGAACGGTAGAGGTCCAGCACACCCATGTAGACGCGGTGGTCTTCAAACGCTTTCGCGGGCTTCTTGATGATGTTGAAGGTCTTGGTGAAGGAGTCGTACTCGCGGCCGACGAGGAACTGAGACGGCACTGCGGCCTTGGCGAGTTCTCGCACGACCTGGTGCTTGGCATCGTTCTCCGCAAGGGCGGCCTTCACCTCGGCGGATTTCATGCCCTCGTGCTCCTCGCCGCGCACCGGGATCTCCGTTTCGCACCACGCGGCGAGGAGAACCCCGGGTTCTGCGAAGTTACTGATGATCGTTTGGACGTCGGCGGTGCGCTGAGTACCGGGGCCGTGCTCCAGCAGGGCCTCGGCGTTGCAGAAGACAGCTTCGACGCCATCGGCGAGCGGAAAGGACTTCTCTCCGCTGGGGTCAGGGTCGATGTCGTGGGGATCGAGGCCGTAAGGGTGGGCAAGGCCGTGGATCATCCGGGTGAGGGTCGCTTCCCGGTACCACAGGCACAAGATGCGGAGCTTCTTGTACCCGGCCGCCTCAATGGAACGGTGGATGCCCTCGGGAGAGGGCTTGCCGATGAGATCGACGTACTCGCCGTCCTGCTTCTTCTGCTTCTTCTCTTTCGCCTGGGCGGTGGTGGCGGGCTCGTGGGCACGCTTGCCGAAGACATTGCCCTTCGACTTGAGGTCGAGCAGGGAGGCTGTGTCGCCGAGAACGCGCTGGACGTGGTTCCGCAGCAGCGAGAGGTGGTAGATGCCGGCGCCGGTTCCGACGGCGAAGGAGTCTGTCTTGGGCATGGTTGGCCTGATCGCACCAGGTGGCGGCGTCAGGATGTCGATCCGCTTGCCGTTCTCGTCCTTGGCATTCAGCCGGTTGCGCTCGTCGGCGACGCGCTTCTCGATAGCAGTGAGCGATGACCGGTCGGCGCTCATCTTCGCCAGGATTTCCAGCGCGTGCTTGTTCGTCTGCCGCAGGCCGCGCCCGTCCAGGGACACGGACATGAGCGGCCTGTCCGCTCCCTGGTCCACGAGGACGGTGCTGGCATGGATCACCGTGTTGTTGACGCGTCGGATGTGTGCGTCGAGATTCAGTACGGGATTCGGCTCGGCCGTGTAGGTGGCCATCTTCACCGACAGGCGAGACATCGCGTACTGGACCTGGCTGCGGGTGGGGTTCTCGGGGAGGGCCTTGATCGCTTCGTCAAGGTCGACCGGGTGGGCGAGGTTGGCGAAAACCGGGCCGATGGGCTGGTCCCAGGCGATCAGGTCACCGGTGCTGATCGGCCGGTACTGCACTGCCGCGATGTTTTCAGAGGGCCGCCAGTCGGCGGTCCGGTGCTTCGTCTCGCCGTCCGCAGCCTCGTACGCCTCAAGGACTGGCTCGATTTCCTGGTCGAGGAACGACTTCGAGGCCAGCTTCTTTGCGATGTGCCACTTCACTGCCTCGTATGCCCAGCTGTCCGGGCTGGCGGGCTTGCCGTCTTCTGGCTGAAGGATGTTCTCCGCGAGGCTGAGGCGCCGGGGCGCGGCCTCGGCTACCAGCCGGGCCAAGGTGGGCTGATCCATGAAGGGGATCTCGTCCAGCGGGACCTTACGGACGATGCCCTCCAGGTAGGTGAAGACCTTCCTGAGGGTTTCGGGCTCCACGGGGTTGAGCGTCACCATGAAGGCCAGGTACTTGTCCAGGTAGACGTAGCCGTCGGTGATCTGCTGGAGCACGGTGACAGCGATGGAATAGGGGACCAGGAACGGGTCAGACTCCTGAACATCCTTGATCCACTTTCCGTTTCTTGCTGCCGTGCTCCCCAGCTCTCGCCAGGCCCTGCGGATCGGCGAGTGGTAGTCGCCGAAGTCCCAGACCAGGGCGGTCATGTCGGCCAGAAGTTCCTGGGTGCACCGGATCGATGTGGTGTGCGCGGTGAGATCCCGCTGCGTGTTGCTTCGCCCCATGAGCAGGGGTACCTCGTCTCTCGGTCTCTCCCGCTGGGGAGAGGAATGCGGGCGGCCTCCGTCATGGAAAGGAGGAGGCGGGCATGGGCAGTTCAGAGCATCTCTTGGTCCAGGCCCGCGTAGGTGAGGAATGCCTGAAGCGCTTGACCGTAGAGCTCATTCATGATTTCGCGCTGATTGGGAGTCCAGTCGCGATAGATCTGCTCGATGATCGTGGCCAGGTCGGAGCTGAACTTCTTGTCGTGAATGGAGTGGTCCACGATGTGGAGGGTCATGTCGGTCTCGCCTCGACGGGCGCGGCCGGCGAGCTGGATGAGCAGAACGAGCATGCCTGCCACGAGTTCCTTGCGCAGGTCGTGGTCCATGTTGGAGAACCGGGCCGGGGAACGAAGGATCTTGGTGAGCTGCTTCCAGGAGGCTTCGCTCGCTGTGCGCAGGACGGCCAGGGGCTCGTCGCTGCCGTCGGCAGGAAGGGTGTTGAATCCGGCGGCGTTGACGCTCGCGTGCAGCCAGTCGGTGTCTTCGATGCTGAGAACGGGCCGTACGCACAGGTAGATGTCGCGGACCGCCGAGCGCGTACCGACGACGATGTTCAGGCCCCTCCCGATCACAGCGAGAGGCGCAATGAGGATCTCTCCCCGGTCAGGAAACTCCTTGAGCTCCTCGCGGACCATCCGGTCCACATGAGCGGGCAGGTGTTCCTCGTAGCGCTGTTTCTCCGGCTTCTTCACCAGCAGGCAGACCCGGTGGTTCAGCCCGTCGGCCTGTGCCACCCCAGCGGCAAGGTGCGCAGCCTGCTCGTAGGAGTTGACGGCGAGGATGACGCGCGCCCGTTCCGGTTCCTGCTTCTCCAGGCGGGCCAGTCGCCTGGCGAGCTGCTGCTCGTACAGGCCCCTGCCAAGATCGCGGAGCGCCTTGGGTTTCAGCTCCTGAGGGAGCCCTCCGACCCTCATGGCGTCCCCGTTGTTGCCCCGTACTGGGGTGGCGACGGTGACGATGGACTCGGGGCGGGTATCGGGAAGCCACCAGCGGACCGGGGCATGGATGTGTTCCTGTACGGCTTGGGGCAAGTAAGCGGTGGCGGACAGACCCATGACCGGGCGCTGCACTCCGGCGGTCAGCAGGGCCGTGAGTCCGCCGAGTTCGCTGACGAAGGTGTGGGGATCGCCGCCGAAGGAACGGGACAGGAGCTCCGCTTCCTTCTCCTTGTTGTCCATGCCCTTCACCTGGTAGCCATGGATGGAGCGGCCCAGCATGGCCAGGGGGTAGAGGGTGGAGACCGTCCTGCTGCGCATGGTTTCGAGGATCTTGCGAACCGATCCCAGGTCGAGGTAGCGCAGGGTCTGCGCCTGCATGCGCACCTCGTCCAGCGCACCGTCGAGCTCTCGGAGCACAGTGCGGGTGACCAACAGGTTCACCACAGCGGCTTGCTGATGCGCATCGGGCACAAGATCGCGCAGGAGCGTGCGCATCGCGTCGCGGGTATCGGTGAGGTGATCCTGGCCACGCTGCGCGGTGAGTGTGGTCAGGGCCGTTTCGACGGCGTCCCAGTCGGCTCCTCCGGGAAGCTCGATCTCCTCATCCGGTTCCGAGTCGTACCAGGGAGCGGGCATGATCTCGTCGAGGAAGGCGAACAGCTCGGGCGCAACATCCTCAGCTGCCGTCTGGTCGGGGAACAGGATCCGGAGGATTTCGCGGTCCCTGGAACGGGCCAACCGCCAGCCGGTGTTGTCGCGGCTGGCCCCGTCGGGGCTGTCCGCCTCTTTGCCCGGGTTCATCTTCAGCCCGCTGCCGGAGCAGAGCCACAGCAGCAGCATCTCGGCCATGAGACGGGCGTGACTGACCGGCGCTACGAGGCCCATCTCATGGACGACCGGGAGATTCTTGGCATCGGAGTCGATCTCCCGCAGCGCGGTCGTCCGCTTCCGGGAGGCCAGAGTGATGTCCGAGGTGCAACTGCTGATGGCGGCCGTCTGGAAAGCGTCGATCTCATCGATCACGAGCGCATCACAGGCTCGCAGCGTCATCTCCAGGACGCTCATGCCCCTGGTGCCGCGTGCCTTGCCGCGGAACTCCTGCCCGTCCAAGACGACGCCGATGCGTGTCTGGCCTTCCAGCAGGTTGGCGTGGTTGGTGACGATGACGGCCGCGTCGGCGGCCTTATAGAACTGCTGGAACTTTCCGCACACCGGGGCGAAAGGGCAGGTAAGTCGCGTGGACCCGGTCGCCGCGGAGGTCAGCGAGGTGCAGTTTTCCTCACCGTACGGATACAGGGTGGGCGGGTCCATCAATGCCCGCTGCGCGCAGCCGGTCGACAGAAGCCCGATGTCGGTCCTGGCGCGCCGGTCCCACTCGTCGATCTGGGTGGAGGACCCAAGGGCGGCGTAGTCCATGGCACGGCGGTGCATGCTCGACGGAGACATCAGCGGAGTGCAGTGAGCGGGCTCGGCGAGATGCTTATTCCGGTACAGGTAGGCCAGGTCGTTGTTGATGTCCCAGGCCATGTCCAAGGTGGCGCGCACATCGGTGACGGCGAGAGTAATTCGCCAGCCGTTCATCGCCGCCCAGGAAGCCATGACCCGTACCAGGACCGTCTTCCCGCTTCCGGTGGGGGCGTTAAGGACCTGCAGGTCTCCGGCAGTCAGGTCGAGTTCCGTCAGCGCACCGTCGGTGGTCTTCATGCTCTTGAAGAAGCGCTTGAGCACCTTGTGCAGGTAGGCGACGCTCTTGTCCTGCCCGCTCAGGATCTTGGCGACGTCCAAGAGCTGTTTTACCGTCGGCGCGACCCGGTCGCGCTGCGGGCGGGTGTGCACCTGTGGCAGGACCTCGTGGCCTGGTGCTTCAAAGAAGTCGGGAGTCTCCTGGATATAGATTTCCCTGCTGGTCGTGCCGTGCTCCTTGCCCAGGTACGCCGTCCTCGTCTTGAGCGTTCCCGGGCCCGCGAACGCCTGCGCCTTGGGACGCTTGCCGAAGGTGAAGAACGGGCCGGTGACACGCTGCGCGTAAGCGAGGAAGTCCCCTCCCACACGAGGGATCACCGCGTTCGCCAAATGCGGATCCCCGGATGGCAACCGAAGCGACCCACCCGACTTGTCCGCGAAGTCGGGATCGGAAGCCAGGGTACCGAGCAGCGCGAGGACCGCGGCCCTGATCCTCTTCTCATCCGTCCATTCCTGAGCCATCAAGATCATCACTTGGCGGATCAGAATCCGCTCGGCCATGGGCAGGCTTGACCATTCCGCCCATGCTTGCGGCTTGCGATAGGCAAAGAATGTGGCCTCTTCGAAGCCGGCCAGGATGCGACCCTCGTCGTCCTTGCGGGGGAAGTAGTGCGCGGCCAGCGCGAGTGCTCCGGCCAGGCCGGCTTCCTGCCCGGTCATCTCCCCGATCATGCCCGGTCCTCCTTGACCTGCCCGATGACCATCTCCAGGTAGTCCGTCGCCGTCATCGCTGCCTTCATCCTGTGGATGCGGCACACCGCATCGAGTTGGTCCACCTGGTCCTGGCGATGGTCGGGCACCACCAGATACTCCGCGCCACCCTGATCGCCGCCGTCCATGTGCAGCTTGTTGACCAGGTGATTCGGCCAGGTGTAGTCCTTGAAGTCGGCAGGAAACCGTGGCTTCTCCCTACCTTCGCGGGTGATCCACAGGTCGCACTGGTCCCCGTTGGGCCACAGGTGTGACTCCCAGGCCGTTCCCTCCAGGGCCGCCGCAGCGGCTCGGTGCAGGGCCAGCTCGGGGAGGCCGGGGATGACGGTGTAGCGCCACACGGGCCTTACCAGCGCCACGTACTCTGCGGCTGGCTTTGCTTCCGGCACCCGCGGCACGGCCCCGGTCCACAGGCGCGCGAACCTTCCGGACGGAACCCGGCATTCAAACGTCGGACTCAGCACCGGCGCTGTCTTCTTCCGGGCAGTCACGACGAACTCGTACGACGCGCCCGTCTCCTCGTGCCAGGGGTACAGGCACCGCACCCTGCCCCGGGTGCGTCCGCCCGTGCGGGAAGCCGCCACCTTCATAGGCCACTTGCAGGCAGGGCACGGCCACCACCAGCCGTTGTGCTGCGCGTACTGGGGGATCGGCTTGTAGAAGTCGTTTGCCCGCGAAGGCAGGTTGAGGTCCGCGAGGTTGCCACTCGGCACCGTAGGGTTCTCCACGAGCGTGGTGCGGTGCCTCTCGTAGAAGGGGCCCTTGATCGAGCTGAAGACGGCTTCCTGGCTGTACTCGTCATCCAGCTTCGGTTTCGTCACCTGTCCGGCGAACTTGCCGACCTTCTGTGCAGCCCGCATGACGCGCTGGGCTTCGTGCCGGAAGTCGAACCCCTCCTCGGTGGCCACACCCTCGCTGTCCATGAGACGCACGCCCACGAGGGCCTCGCTGTCGATCCAGTCGGGCAGCAGCCCTTCCAGGGAGCCAGCCCGGTCGCCGGTGAGCCTGCCCATCAGTTCATCGAACGGGATCAGGTGGCCCGGGCCGCAGGCCGCCATCAGGATGCCGTGGGCCTCCATGAGACGGTCGAGGCGTCTCGGCCCATCCAGTTCCTCGTTGGCCATCGCGTGCTCACACACGGCGAATGCCTTGACGATTTCCAGCAGCGAGTGAGTCTGCTGAATGTCTGTTGTGCCCTCAGCTTGCTTCACGGGCTGGACCCTACGACAGGGCACTGACAATGAACCCGAGAACGCTTAGCCAGAGCTCCCGGTGACGCCCGCGGCATCGACGCCGGGATACAAGCTGCGGTAAGCGTCAAGATGATCGTCGATGTGGTGCTGCCCGGAGTCTGTAAGGAACCACCGGTACGGCCCATGAGTCACCCCGTCGGGGTGCCGCAACACAATGAAGCCCCGGCTCGGGGTGCGTCCGTCAGGACTTTGTCCCACCGCCAGGTAATGCGGTCCACGCCCAGCGAGACTGCCGTCCACCCCCTGCGTCCCAGCGCGCGCGACACGGACCACGATCTTCCACAGCCACGACGACAGCAGTGGCGCGGGCGGTCCCGCCTCGCGGGGAACACCTAGCGCCGCTCGGGCCACCGATCGGCCGGGCCGGGTCATCTCCACCCGGGTACGAGGCAAATCTCCTAGCCCGTCGACGTAAACCCGGTCCCGATACACAACGATCAGGCCACGCCGTTCCAAAGCGGCCACGGAAGACCCGGCACCGGGGTCGTGCACCCCAGCCTCGCGCAGCCGCTCCTGAATGCGGGTATAGCCGACTAGATCGGACGAGGCGGAGAGCGCCAACGTCATGCGCCGCCATTCGGCTGCCGGCCGTAGCTCCGCACCCACCTGACGGGCGTGGCGCTGTTCCGCCTCGGCCTCCTGATCCTGCCGGAAGATGCACGTCAGATAGGTGCGCTGCCGGTCGTTGAGGGAACTCCAGGCACCCAGCAACTTCCCAGACGACTGACGAGCACGTCGGAGAGGAAGGAGCGGGAGAGGGTCTTCCGGACGGCTGCGGCGCCAGGCATCCATCACCACCCGGTCGGGAATCCGATAGACCTGGGCGAGCATGCGGGCCACCTGCCCGAGGGTCTCTGGGGACCCCCACGTCCAGCCGCGTACACGTCTGCCACGCTCCAAGTCACGAATCTTCTCAGCGCTGATATTCAGGCCCCGTGCGCCCTGCTTGCGTCGTAGAGCCGAAGCGGCCTCTTCGGTGCTCATGCCCGCCTCACGGCGCAAGTCGGCCAGGCTCTCAGTGCCCGGGTCGCGCCCCGTCAGGACCTGCGCCCCACATTGCAAGACTTCCAGCAGTCGGCCGAAAGCCCGGTCACCGACGGCCCGCGCTCCAGCCTCCCAGTGACGTACGGCACGCGGAGTGACTCCTACAGCTTCGGCTAACGCTTCCACGCTCATGTCTCTGAACAGGCGCTGATGTTCCAGAGCCTGGGGACGTAGGGACTGCGCCATGCCAGAAGCAAAACGTAGTGAACAGTTCACCGCAACCGCGCGGACTGCCGACTTGGGGCGGAGACAGCTGATGGGCCCGAACATGGGGTGATCCGGGCCCATCAATCGTCCGTCAGCTTGGGCGGTTTGGTTCCCGCGTGTCGGCCGCGTGACGACATAGACCGGCTTGGACACACCCTGGAACCATGGCGACGTCCCTCATCACGCGGACTTCCCCCAGCCATCACGCTTCATCTGCTCGTGCCCGGCGGCCGCTTCTCTGGGTCAGCGCTGACGGCTGGAGAGGTTCGCTGCCCTGGCCGCCGTTGGCGTGGTGGGTGCTGGGGCCGGGGTGTGCCGGCTGCCTCGCGCGGGTGTGGCCTGGGGCATTTCGGGTGCCGTGGGCAGGTGGGCGCTGCGGCGCAGGCGCCAGACGAGGACATCGCTGATGGAGTCGGCGGTGTCCAGTTCGCGGCGACGGGTGGCTTCGGTGAGCAGGGCTGCCGGGTCGTGGCCCGCTTGCCGGGCGTCGGCGAGGGTGGCGGCCAGGGCGGGCCAGCCGGGCTCGGCCTGGATTCGCTCCGCGAGCTCTGGCAGCGCCTGGTGCAGGAGATCGGCTTGCCGCTGCCGGATCCGCGGTGTCAGTTGTTGACCTCGCTGGCGGAGGGCGGCGATGGGGTGGGCCGCGGCAGCCTGGTAGGCGGCGCGCAGGTGCTCGGCGGCTTGCCGGGCCGCGGCGGCTTGCTGGCCGTGGTGCTTCCTGGCGTGCCAGTTGGCCGCGGTGATGGCGAGGAAAATGGCCATGTCGATGACCATCGCCGTAGTGGCTCCGTCTTCGCCGCGGCCGAGGGCGGGGCCGCTGTGGACGAGATCGTGGGCGGCCTGTCGCAGGGCGTGGTCATGCCCACGTACGGCACGGATGTGGGAGCGGCTGGCCCGCTCGAACGCGAAGGCAGCCTGCCGGAGTTCAGCACGGGTGTGGGCGGCAGAGGTCTTGGCGAGTGCGTCCAGGACTTCTCCCGCCGCAGCGATCTGCGCTGCTGCCATACCGTCGTCACCGTGATCAATGATCAGCAGAGCCTGCCAGGTGGCAGCAGCAGCCCAGCGCCGAGCGAACGCGGGATGGGTCACCGGTGGCAGAGCGGGCTGCACCGGCTCACGCTCGCCCTCGGTGACCGCCTCCGCGTGAAGGGCCCAGCGTTCGCGTATGCGAGGCAGGGACAGGTCTGGGGCGAGTGTGGAGCCGGCGTAGAAGACCGGCTCGTCGTCCTTGTTGCGGTCGTCAGGCAGCGCGACCTTGTAGCCGAGCAGGTCGCCCGACGGTGCGATCCGCTTGCGGATCAGCAGACCGTCGGCGGCCAGACGGTCGAAGAACTCATCCGTGGAGGCAGCGCCGGCCGAGGCAGTGCGTACGGTCTCGCGTAGCTTCTCCCTCGCCGTGCGCTCTTGCCCTTGCCGTTCGGCCTTGTGGCGCTCGGCGCTGGTGGGGCGCTTGGCCGCAGTGCCGTCGCCGGGGGCGACACGGTGCAGGTCGTAGTCGGCTTCGATGAGGCGGGCAGCGGCTTGTGCGCGTTGGCCGGAGCGGTGGTGATCGGGGCGGCGGCCGTCCTCGCGTACGAGGGTGGCGACGATGTGGATGTGGTCGTCGGCGTGACGGACGGCGGCCCACCGGCACCCGGCGTCGTCCACGCCTCCGGGGTCGATGCCGGTGGCGGCCACGATGCGGCGGGCGATGTCGCCCCACTCCTCGTCGCTCAGAATGCGGTCGGTGCCTGCTGCGCGTACGGAGCAGTGCCACACGTGCTGGTCGGGTCGCTGGCCTTCGTCGAGCAGGTGCAGTGGCTGGTCGAGAAGCCGCTGGAGATCCTCTTTCGTCGCGGAGGGGTCGCGGCCGGGGTCGGGTGCCATGGAGTCGAAGGAGGCGACCAGGTGTGGGTCGACGTGCTCTTCGCGGGTGCCCTTGCCGTAGAGGTAGTTGAGCAGGCCGCGGGTGCTGCTGCCTTGCTTGTGGATGCGGGGGATCAAGTGGTCTCGTCTGTCTGGCGGTTGTTAATGCGTTCAACGGCCGCCCTGGTGGCTGTGGCCGCGCGGCGGACGTCGGCGAGGGTCTCCTCGATGCTGGCGCCGTTGATGTCGCCGCCCGAGTTGAGGGCCTTGGCCATCTGGTTGAGGTTGCTGCCGGCCCAGCCGAGCTTGCGTCCGGTGGCGAAGAGCTCGGTGAGGATGTCCTGGTCGGCGGCGATGGTTGCGGCGGTGCGGGTCTGGTCGCGTGCGGCGGCCAAGGCGGAGTGGGCGAGGAACCCGGCGACGCTCATGCCGGCGGCGTCGGCGCCGGCCTGGATGACTGTGTGTTCGCGTTCGTTGAGGCGGACGCTCTGGGCGGGACGCTGCTTCTTGTCGCGCGGTCGCGATTTTCCCTTGGGGCGGCGCTTGCGGACGGCCGTTGTTGGCTGCGATCCGCCCTCGGTCGCAGCCTTTCCGTCCGGCGCCCCCTGGCGCTGGTCGGACCCCGCCACCCCCGGGGCGGGTGCGGGTTCGGACGCTCCCCCTGCGGGGGAGTGTCCGAACCTCCAACTTGCTCCGCTTTGGGTTGGCGTGGGGTGGGTCGCGTTCTGATGCACGGGGCTGTTGGGGTACGAGTCCTGTATGGAGATCAGCTCCTGGTAGGGGATAGGGAGAGCGCACCAGGCCGTCGGACGGGCAGCAGCCCCGCCTCCCGCTGGTTCGAGTGGGAGAGCGCGAGGGAGGGCCGTGCGTGTCTGGCGTAGCGGTGCGAATGAGGCGGGCTGTGGACCAGACGGAGTGGCTGGTCCACGGGCCCCCGTGCGGGCGTCCGGGGGCTGACCGGATATCCGGTCAGCCCGTCGGGATGCCGCTCTTGGCGTCCAGCTCTGCGGCGAGGAGGGCCTTGAGTTCGGTGAGACGGTCTTCGGAGATGGTGAGCTCGGCCGTGCGAATGGCGTTCCGCAGCACGGCGCGAGTGGCCGTTCCGTGCGTAGCGATGGCCCGGCGGCCGATCGTGAGCAGTTCTTCCATTTCGGCGCCGGGAGGACGTCCGTAGCGTTGCGCGGCGGGGACGTCGACCTCGGGGGCCGGCTCGGTGTTCTCGCGAGTGGGGGCCGAATCGTGCAGGGGAAGTCGGTTCTGCACGGATCGAGGAGGCAGCAGCTCGGAGGGAGGGCGGGAGGTGGGGTGTTCCGTGGTTTCCTCGCGCTGCAAGGCGTGGTCGGCACTCGGCTGGCTGCGCCGGAGCGTCGTTGCCTCGCCGCGATGCGTCGTGCCCCCATCCAAGGGGGAAGCAGTCCAAGGCGATGCGAGTTCGATGGTGGCCAGCGCTGCCGCGTGACGGCGGACGGCAAGCTGCTGCAGCAGCACTTCGCGTTGGTGCTGGTCGATGCCCACTGCGGCTTGGGCGATGGCCTGTGAAAGTCGTCGTGAAGTGCGCCGACCTCGCCAGCCGGCGCGCTGCTTCTGAGTTCGCTCCGCGAGATGAGAGGCCAGGGCGACGGCCTTGCGGGTGGCCCGGTCGCGGGTGATCTGGGCGGCATCACGATCGCGTGCGGCGATACCGAGGCGGGAGAGAAGGCGCTCACGTGCTTCGCGCCCGACCTGGGCGAGCACGCTGTGGGAAGCGCCCTCGGGTGTGCGGATGCGCAGTTCGATGCCCATGGCCTGATGCCAGAGCAGGGCGGCCATGATCGGGCCGACGAAGGCTCGCACTGTGCCGCCGACCACGCCTGACTCGGCGTACGCGGGGATCACCTGCACGGCGGTGATCACCCAGGTCAGGGTTCCGGGCAGGCCGGGTGCCTGCTTGGGCCCGTGCAGATTCTGCCGCGCGAGCAGCGCCGTGGCGAAGAGGGCGAGTTCGGCGGCGGCGAACATCGCGATGCGCTCGGTGGTACCGCTCATGTCCAGGTAGTCGGCGGCGAACCGCCAGCTGGTGTCTGCGCTGTAGGCGGTACAGCCGACCGCGGCCAGTGCGGCGACCCTGACCGCAGGTGTACCGGGCTGGTGCCTGCTGCGGTTTCGGGTAGAGCGCCGGCTGATCAGGAAGCCGAGCAGCAGCATCGTGCAAGTGCCCAGGAGGGCGGTAAGGGCGAGAGACGTTGAGATCCAGTGCCCGAATGTGGGCAGGGCGAGTTGCGTCATGCAGGGGTCTCCAGGGAGGCCGCCGCGCCGTTTGGGCAGGCGTGGGCGCGGGCGGGCGGCGTGGGGAAGGGGTGAGGTGGGTCGGCGCCGTG
Organism: Streptomyces sp. NPDC002911; assembly: GCF_053591835.1. Lineage (NCBI taxonomy): Bacteria > Bacillati > Actinomycetota > Actinomycetes > Kitasatosporales > Streptomycetaceae > Streptomyces > Streptomyces sp. NPDC002911. Next base: position 125,324 of record NZ_JBSFUO010000011.1, read on the forward strand.
CGGTCAGGCGTGGGGTCGGCGTCTGCGGTCTGCGCCGGTGAGGACGACGGTCGTGGTCATCTCGGCGAGACGGGAGGCGACGCGGTCGCCGACGGCATCGCGCAGCGCGGCGGTCGTCAGATTGGTCGTGAGGAGGGTTGGGAGCAGGTCGGTGTAGCGGCGGTTGATCAGCCGGTACGTGATCTCCTCGGTCCACTCCGACTGCTTGGCCGCGCCGAGGTCGTCCAGGATCAGCAGCGGGCAGGTGCTGAGAGTGGCGAGGTCTCGCTCGGCGTCATGGCCGGCGCGTGGGCGTAGGCGGGCGTACAGGTCGGCCGTAGTGGCGGCTTCCCACCGCAGGCGCACACCGGCGGTCAGCAGCGACCGCACCGCGCCGTACGCCTGGTGCGTCTTGCCGGTGCCGGTGGGGCCGGCTATCAGCAGGGACGGTCCGAGCGCGATGCCCCGGGTGCCGCTCGGGCCGGGCCGTGCGGCGAGGGCCACTTCGTCAACCCAGGCGGCAACCTGATCGTGGCCGGCGAGGGCGTCGCGGTAGCGAGGTGGGATGCGAGCCTCGGCTAGCTCCAGTGCGGTCACCCGCTCCGAAGGCGCCTCGGCGGGTGCGGCGGTCGCGTCGATGCCCCGGTCGGCGAGGATTGTGTCGAGGCGGGCCGCCAGGGAGCTGATGCGCTGCGGTTCCCGGCTGGTGGTGGCTGTGGTCACAGCTGGCCTCCGTAGGCCGCCTCGACGTCAGAGGACGCCGGGTTGGTCCACGCGCGGTGCGGGGCAGCAGCTGCCTGAGGAGCGTTCATGGCCTCGTTGACCAGGCTCGGCAGCAGGTTCACGGACAGGCCCTTGGCCCGCATGCGACTCATCCCGGCGCGGATGTGCTCGGCCGAGATGCCCTCGCCGAGCAGTTTGCCGGCCACCTTGCCGAGGCGACCCACTACGTCGCTGGGCGGCCGGTGCTCGCAGGATGCGACGTACTCGCCGACCAGGTCCCTGGCCGAGATCGCGCCCGAGACGGCGGGCGGCGCGGGGGCGCTTGCGCTCCCCACCGGAGGTGATCCTAGATCCAGGATCCTAGGTCCTAGATCCGGACCCTGATTCCTCACCGCCATTTCCCGGCGTTGTGGTGAGGGCTCACTGAAACTGCCCTGACCTGCAACTTCCCGGTTCACGGACGGCTCGCTGCATTCACCGGACCCCTCAGGTCCTCCACGGTGAGGGCTCGCGGCATGTTCACGGAGGGCACCGTGAACAGGCGTTGCCGGCTCGGTAGACCGGCTTCCCTGATGGCGCGGGCAGGACGGGCAGCGGCTGCCGCTCGGCCGGTTGATCTTCTGGTGGCGAGCCCAGGTGACGACGTGCAGGTAGCGCTTGCCGTCGTCACCCTCGTACCGGCAGACCAGACCGGCGCCGTCGAGCTGTGTGAGGTCGTCCTCGACCTCCAGAGGGCCGTGTTCGGGGCGCAGGGACCACAGGGCGCCGGCGATGACAGCGGCCTGGTCCCGGAAACGGCCGTGGTCGTCTGCCTGGGTGAGGAGGCCGAAGAAGGTCCGCTCGGCGTGGACGCTCACCGCGGCGAGCGACTCGGAGATGAAGGCTTCCGGCTTGATCGTGCGTATCCGCGCCATGCCTATCGCCCCGCCTTCGTGGGCAGAGCGGGCGACTTCGGCGACGAGGATGCGACTACGGCCGCGAGGGCTGTAGCTTGTTGGGGCATAGACGGTTCCTCACCCGGTGGCGTTGTGACCGCCACCGTCTTGATCGTTCAGGTACGGGCGATATCGGTAGGGACTCCCTGACCCCCGGCGTTGGCCCGCCGGGGGTTTTCATGTGCTCGGAGTCGCAAGGTGTTCCGGGTGCATGGCCAAGACAGCCACACCCTCCCCGTGCAAGTCCAGCATTCCGCCGAGAAAGCAAACAGCTCTCGGCGAACGCGTCGTGCGCGGCTTCCCTATAACGGTAGACCCGAATTAGCGGTTGACCTAGAAGTGGCACAAATGGGGCGGCTGGTGAATCGCCGTCTGCCTGCATCGGCGATCGGTCTGACGTGACCGCGTGATGCAACAACCCACGCCAGCGCAGTTGAAGGAAGCGCGCCTGCCGGGCGAGCACAGGCATTTGGTCAGCGCCGGATTCCGGTCTATGTTGCGTCGCTCGCGGGTCCGGGGACCAGATCTGACAAAAAAGACGTGGAACATAGCAGCAGATCGCCGGTTACCCAAACCGGCAATGCGGAGCTACAACAGACGCATGCCTGAAATCCCCCTGGGAATTGGTCCGGCCGGTGTGCTGACCGCCCAAGCCATAACCCGTTCCCGCGCAGCGCGCGGATTCGCTCAGCGCCAGCTGGCCGAACGGGTGACTGCGCTCGGCCGCCCCATGACCATCACGATGCTGTCCCGCATCGAATGCCGGCAGCGCCGCTGCGACGTCGATGACCTCGTCGCCATCGCAGCCGCCCTCGACGTCTCGCCGCTCACGCTGCTCGCCGAGACGAGTTAGCGAAGCCCTTGCAGCGCTGTCCGGGTGGGCCAACACCCGGCAGTGCCCGCTTACATCACCTCGCCCGTACCAAGAGATCAACCGGCGTGTCACGGGTCACACCACCGCGCCAGAGAAGGATTTCCCTTGCGCCAAGAGGCCATTCCCCCTGCCTTGTCGCCCTTCCGCCGCCGGACCGCGAAGGAGGCGATCCCGCGTGGCTGAGCAAACAGGCGCCGAGGTCGCACCGGCCCGCCTCTACCGCCCCGACGAGGTCGCCGCCGTGCTCGGCTGCTCTGCCTGGTGGGTCAAGGATCGCGCCCGCCGTCGCCAGATCCCCTTCGCCCGAGTGGGTCGTGCCTACCGCTTCACCGCAGCCCATCTCGCCGAGATCATCCGCCTCCACGAGGAGCGACCGACCGTCGCTGCGCGGCCACCGTCCCCCGGCGCCCCGCCTGCGGCCCCTGCCCGACGCTCCAGCGCCCCCGAGCCGGGTGCACCCTCCGGCCGCCTGCGCGCCAGGCCGCCGCGCCGATCCGACCGAGTCGCATTCGACACCGCCGCGTAGAACGCCGCACCGAAGAGGAAGGAAACGTACTTGGGTTTCGCGGAGAAGCGCGGAAGCTACTGGCGTGCCCGATACAAGACTGCTCCCGGCAAGCACCTCACGGTCGTCGACGAGCAAGGCAAGACGATCAAGTTCGCTACCAAGGGCGAGGCCCAACGCTCGGCGAGCGAGGCCGAGAACAAGTACCGACGCGGCGACTGGCGCGACCCCGCCCTGGGGCAGGAGACGTTCGGCGAGTACGCGAGCCGCTGGTACGAGGCCCAGGACCTGGCCGCCTCGACCATGCAGAACTACAAGCGCCACATCGAGGAGCACCTCCTCCCCGACTTCGAGGACCATGCGCTCGCCGGCATCCTGCGCTCGGACGTCGACCGGTGGGAGAAGAAGGAAAGGGCCCTGTACGCGGCCTCCAGCGTGAAGACCTGGCGCTCCACGTTCCACCTGATCTTCGAGGACGCGATCGACGAAGGTCTGATCACGTCGAACCCGGCGACCAGGCGACGCGGGCGGGGCAAGCGCGCGGGCCGCTCTCGTGACAGAGGCCCGGAGAAGGTCGTCACCGATCCGCTCGGCGTCCTGCTCACCGCCGAACGGGCAGCCCTGCTGTCCGGCCGCGACGACGAGTTCGTCGCCGTGGTGCTCAAGGGATACACCGGCATGCGCTGGGGCGAAGTCGTCGGTCTGGAGACAGAGTTCGTTCGCGCCGGATCCGTCCGTGTCGAGTGGCAGCTGTACGAGCTCGACTCGGGTGAGATGGTGCGCTGCCCGCCCAAGGACGACAGCTATCGCACCCTCGACTCGATGGACTGGCTGTCCGCCCTGGTCGCCAACCACGTCGCCCGCACGAAGCCGACGCCCTGCCCCTGCCACGGCAGGACCTACGTCTTCCGTGGCCAAGGCGCGGCTCGTACCGGAGGGCACCAGGGCGCGAAGCTCGTCGACGTCGCACGCCGGGCTGAGGTCTCCACGGGAACGGTGTCCAACGTCCTCAACCACCCTGACCGCGTCGCCGACGCCACCCGCACACGGGTGGAGAGGGCCGTCAACGACCTCGGGTTCGTGCGTGGCGGAGTCGTGGCGGAACATGCGGCGCACTGGCGCAGGAACGGCTTCGGGACCTGGCTGTTCACCCCGGCGGTGTCAGGCTGGTACCCGAAGAAGGCCCCGCAGGAAGCGCGCCCCGTTCCCCTGCTCGGCGAGCCGTGGCCCGGCGTCCCCGTACGGGGACGCGGCGCCGGCAACCGGGCCGACGCCTGCTGGCTCCCGGTCGCGAAGGGCCTCACGCCTCACGGACTGCGCCACACCCACAGGACCGTGATGGAGGACCTCGGCACCGAGAAGGTCCTGATGGACCAGCGCATGGGCCACATTGACGGCTCTGTGTCGGCGCGTTATGCCCACGTCACGCCGGGCATGCGCAAGCGGCTGATGGCCGGGATGACAGAGCAGTGGGAGGCAGCTCTCGACTCGCGGCTGGCCATGTGTCCCACATCATCGGTGCGCGTGCTCTGCGACCTTCTGCACATACGCAGGCAAGCACGCGGCCTGGAGTAACACCGGTAGCGAGTTACGCCTGTGCCCCACGGGGGTGCAGGCGTACGAGCGCTTCGTCATCGCTCGAAGGGATGGGACTACCCACCGATCCTGACCACGCCGACGGAACCTGGGGCGCTTGCTCGATTCCGCCTGGTGGTTTTGGTGAATCGGCGGGCGCTGATGCCAGCAGACCTGACTCAATAGGCGCATGGAAATGGGTGAGCACTGGGCGTATCGCGTGAGGCCGAAGGACCTGGGCAGCGCGGTCCACCAGGTAGAGATTGTTCGTGTCGGCGGCCCCGGCAGGACGGGCGGGGTCCACGTGCGGTTCCTTGACGGTGACGCCGCCGGGCTACAGGAATGGGTCAACCCCACGTGCCTCGTGGTTCCGTGGGCGGAGTCCGAAGAGTTCCACGCGGACGACGCGGCGGAGTTGGCGTTGGCCGAGGCATCGCGACACGTGAGGGGCAGCACGGAGTTCGAGGCCGCGCGGCTGATCCTCGGGTTCGTCAGACCGAAGAGCAAACTGCGCCTCCGGCGAGGCGTCCAGGACGCCGGCATCCTGGACATGGGCCGACTGGATGAGACCGCACCGCTCGTCGGTATGGACCCCGCGAAACTGCGGGACGATCCTGCGGTCCACGAGAACCGCGACGGCCACTGCCTTGCAGGTTGGCCAGTCACTGAACGTCTCGCCCGCCATCTGGCCGAACGTCTCGCCGACACGATCCTGCCGGAGGTGGACCGCAAACAGCAGAGCCTTGAGCAGGAACGCGCCCAGGGTTCTTGGTACTCCTCCTACAGCCGTCGCGATGACCGCAAGCTGGACGCCGAAGCGACCGTCCTGAGGACCGTGCGGGCCTGGTGCGGCGAGGACAAGTCCGAGCGCTATGACGAACTGGTCGCCCTGCGGGCGGAGGTCATCCGGCTCGGGAAACTGGTCGAGCGGGCGGTGACGACCCTACGTGACCGCGGACACGGCTTCATCGCCTCCACCATTGAGCGCGAGCTGGGCGTCCATATCTCCAGCCTTGATCCAGACGTTCGTCGCTGAAGTCGTGCCGCCGGTCCGGCTCCGGCTTGGGTGACGCGGCTTCCACCTGAGGCTTCTCCTTCACCGACTCCACTTTCTCGGGATGCTGCGGGTGCCAGCCGTCGAGAAACGGCCGCAGCTGGTCGCCCGTCGGCTGCGCATGGAAGCCGTGGCCGGTAAGTCCCCTGCCGCGCACAGTGGGGTCGAGCCGCTCGGCCTCGGCCTTCCCCCACGCCGACCACTCCCGCAGCCTTTCGGCGTCGAGGTCGTCGCTCGACGTGGCAGCGGCCTTGTCCAGCGCTGAGCAGAAATCTCTGATCTCCCCCGCAGTCCGCCAGTGCTCCAAGGCCGTACTGAAGCGCTCGACCCGCACCGCGTCCACGGCCTTGATCGTCGCGACGCTGACAGCGGCCTCCCACTCCTGCTGCCTGCGCTGCATCTCCTCCGCTTCCTGTAGGCGGCGCTCTCTCTCCTCCCGCTCCCGCTCCTCACGCAGTCGCAGTTGCTCAGCTTCCCGCTCCTCCCGCAGCCGCCGCTGCTGAGCCTCGCGCTCCAACCGAGCCCGCTCCTCCTCTTCGGCGTGTGCCTTGAGCGCGCGGAAGACCGAACCGATTTGGTCCTCCAGCGACTTCTTGGCGGTGTCGGCCCAGTCCTTCTTCCATCCGGATCCGTAGCAGTAGCCCGAGTGCTGGCTGAGATGCAGTTCCAGCTCGCCGGACGGCTCGGACCGGTTCGCCGGAGCAACCCGCTGCCAGTCGTACGTACGCCGGCCCGGTTGCTTGGGCACGTACCTGACCTGCTTCTGCCGCTCGCGGAAGCTGACCTCGTACGTCCTGCCGTGGACCGTCAGCAGGGGGCGCGCCTGCCTGCGCTTCTTGGACACCGCGATCTCGCCATGGCGAACGAGGGCCTGCTCGGTGAGGAGACGGAGCAGTGCGATCACCCGGGGGAGGACCTCCTCGGAGATCTCAAAGGCACTGTGGTCTGCGGTGACCGCCGCGACCACGTCCTCAACGTCGGTGATCACGCGGCTACGAGCCAGGCGAATCCGATTCCACTCGGTGTCGTCCTCGCCGGTCACCCTGAGCAGGCCGAGAACGAAATCACCCCTCTCTCGCCCCGTGTGCTTGAGGTGGTACCCCTCGGGGGCGCATTGCCGCGCAGCATCGAATGCTCGCCGGTAGCGGGCCCGCTCCCCGTCGCTCGGGTTCGGGATACGGAGGAAGCGGCCGGCCTCCTGCACTTGGGTGATCAGGGCCGCGCCAATCGAGGCCGGTGAGGGACGCGAGGGCTTCGCAGCCGCAGACGAGGGCGCTGTCTGTCGGCTGGGAGGGCCAGCCTGTGGTGTCAGCTTGGGGGCCGCCGAACGCTGCCTGCGTGGAGTCCGCTCCGGCCGGTCCGGGTGGTGCCCGTGCTCCAAGTAGAAACGTCCGTCGTTGGTGATGTCCGCCTGCCACCTCTCGCCCTGCTTCGGCATGATGATCAAGCCCCGCCCCTTGAGGGCGTGAGCGGTGGCGGCAAGTTCCGGGCTGTATGAGGTAACAGGTTCCGTCCCCTCCCCAATGCGGGTGAGCAGGACCAGCTGGCGATCATTGAGTGGCGACCAACGGTGCATGGCACGGTCGTACCGTGTGTGCTCGCGTCAGCACAACCTGTATCAAGAAATTCGCTCAGGTTCCCTACGAGGGGTTCCTGTGGGATCAATTCGCCTGAATGCGACCTGGCGCTTGTGAGCGTGGCAGGCGCGATGCGCACGACAAGGCGTTTCACGACTTTACGCCTTCCTCGCTGTGAACCGGACCAAGACTGGGTGACCCGGTTCAAACGAAGGAAGGGAACCTTATGCAGAAGCAAGCAGTGCAAGTCGCACCCGAGGGAACCCATGGGGAGGGCAGGATCCGAGCGCATGACGCCTGGGCATTGGAACTGCCGGTACTGCTGGATGCGATGAACACACAGGCAGTCGAGATCGACCTCGGGCAGCACGGCATGCAGGCTGCATTGGCCGTCCTTCCAGACCGGATCTGCGTGCTGGTGCGCCCCGGCCTCAGCGAGCAAGAACTGTCGGTTGCCATCCGGTCGCTTCTCGCTCGATACATTCACCGTCCCTTCCCTCACCTGGTCCTCTGGCCGCAGCGAGAAGGCCAAGGTGTAGTGGTGAAGGAGCCGAGCGACGTGTTGGCGGACTTGGTGCTGGGAGACCCGCCGGACGCGACGGCCGATGTCCTCCATCTCTACAAGGATGGAAACTGGGCGCCGAAGGACGGGTGGCGGAGCGACGAAGAGGTCCTCACGGAGCTCCTGAAGCTTGCCGTCGACATGAAGGGCGTAGTGGAGGACATCCCTGAGGAGATGTACCCGCTACCCGACGGGCTGGGTGCCGTCGTCTCCGCCGGCTACGACAGTGAAGGGCTGGCACACCCGCTGGTGTTCCTTCGAGGTGACCTGGCCGTCGGCCTGCGCGTCGATCTCCTCGGCTTCTGCCTCGCGCTGGCCGCCGGCACCGAGCACGAGGGCCGGGAGCCGGACGAGAACGGTTTGTTCTATGTCGGCACGGATGCGGGACCGGTGTGTGGCCCGGGGACAGCGCTCCTCGGCGCTCTCATGGTCCAGCGCTTGGGGCGGCGTCCGGGAGACTGCGCTTTCAGACTCCTCGACCCGCCGGAGGATTCCGCCCCAGGGGTGGAGTCCGCTGCTTGACCGCGGGGAGGCTCTGCCGGGCGTCCGTCCCATAAGTGTCGCGTCGAGGTTCTGCTCGGCAGGCTCAATGGCGGCTCCCTGGGAGCCGGATCCTGAGATCGGCTCCCAAACGGCTCCCAAGACGCCACCAGGAACGAGTCAGGGGCCCGACCCGCTAAGCGGATCAGGCCCCTGACCTGGTGTTTCAGCTGTCGGGGTGGCGGGATTTGAACCCACGACCTCTTCGTCCCGAACGAAGCGCGCTGCCAAGCTGCGCTACACCCCGATGTCCACCGTTGTCCCGGCGACACGGATTACTTTAGCTCACCGGCGCCCGGAGGCGAAATCCGGTTTTTGTGCCCCGGCGGGGCCTCAGTCGCGAGGCGTCAGCGTCAGCAGCGTCGCCTCGGGCGGGCAGGCGAAGCGGACCGGGGTGTAGCGGTTCGTGCCGCAGCCCGCCGAGACGTGGAGGTAGGCGCGCCGTTCGCCCACCGTGTGGCCGGAGAGGCCCTTCACCCGGTCCGTGTCCAGGTCGCAGTTGGTGACGAGGGCGCCGTAGAAGGGGATGCAGAGCTGGCCGCCGTGGGTGTGGCCGGCCAGGATCAGGGGGTAGCCGTCCGCAGTGAAGGCGTCCAGGGTCCGCAGGTACGGGGCGTGGACGACGCCGATCGAGAGGTCTGCGCCCGTTTCGGGGCCGCCGGCCACCTCGGCGTAACGGTCCCGTTTGATGTGTGGGTCGTCCAGGCCGGTGAAGGCGATCTCGAGGCCGTCGGCCTTGATCCGGCCCCGGGTGTTGGAGAGGTTCAGCCAGCCGGCCTCGTCGAAGGCGTCCCGCATCGGCTCCCACGGGTTGTGGACGACGTTGACCGCCGGTGCGTTTCCGTTGAGCCCGTGCTTGCCCTGCGTCTTCTCCAGGAGGTAGCGGACCGGGTTACGGAGCTTTGGGCCGTAGTAGTCGTTGGAACCGAAGACGTAGACCCCGGGGAACTCCATCAGGGGGCCGAGAGCGTCGAGCAGCTCCGGCACGGCCTCCGAGTCGGAGAGGTTGTCGCCGGTGTTCACCACGAAGTCCGGGCGCAGGCCCGCCAGCGACTGCAGCCAGGCGCGCTTCTTGCGCTGGCCGCTCACCATGTGGATGTCGGAGACCTGGAGTACGCGCAACGGACGTGCCCCGTGCGGGAGTACGGGAATGGTGATCCGGCGAAGGCGGAACGAGCGTGCCTCGAATCCGGCCGCGTACACGAGGCCGGCGGCACCGACCGCTGCGCCGACTGCCGTGACTTTCAGGGGTACTCCGTAGCGTGCGCGCATGGGTCCATCGTCGCAGAAACGGTGCTGTGGGACGAAAACAGGCGGGCGGCAAGTGCCCCGTACCTGTCACAATCGCCGCATGACCACGCTCAAGTCCAAGCTCAAGGAAGACCTCACCACGGCCATGAAGGCGCGTGACGAGCTCACCTCGTCCACCCTCCGGCTCACCCTGACCGCGATCACCAAGGAAGAGGTCAGCGGCAAGACGTCGCGCGAGCTCTCCGACGACGAAGTGCGGAAGGTGATCGCCAAGGAGGCGAAGAAGCGCCGTGAGGCGGCCGAGGCCTTCGGGCAGGGCGGCCGGACGGAGCAGGCCGAGCGGGAGAGGGCCGAGGGCGAGCTGCTCGACGCGTACCTGCCCAAGCAGCTCTCCGACGAGGAGCTGAACGCGATCGTCGCGCAGGCCGTCGGGGAGGCGAAGGCCGCCGGTGCCGAGGGGCCGCGCGCGATGGGGGCCGTCATGAAGATCGTCAACCCCAAGGTGGCAGGGCTCGCCGAGGGCGGCCGGGTCGCCGCCACGGTGAAGAAGTCGCTCGCGGGCTGAGAGGCCGACGCACGAAGGAGGGGCACCCCTGCGCGGGGTGCCCCTCCTTCATTCATGACGTCGTCGCGTGGACCGGACGGTCAGGGACCGTTGCCGCCGCGCCCGCGGCCGTCGTTCCCGCCGATGACGCCGGGCGGAAAGGTGATCCCGCCGATGGGGTCGGCGCCGGGCTTGTCGTCGTCGTTCCCGCCGTCCGTGTCCTCGTCGCGGCCCTCGCCCTCACCCTCACCCTTGTCCTTCTCCTTCTCCTTGGCGCGCGGCACCGAGACCGGGTTGAAGGACGGGGTCTCCGATGCGTTCAGCGCGCCGGTCATCGCGGTCTTCCAGATGGGACCGGGCAGACAGCCACCGCAGACCTTGTCGTAGTACTGGCCACCGATGGTGATGTTGTACATCGGCACCTTCTTGCCGATGTCGGCACCGACCCACACCGCCGTGGACAGGTTCGGCGTGTAGCCGACGAACCAGGCGTCCACGCGGTCGTTGGTGGTACCCGTCTTGCCCGCGTTGTCGCGGTCCGTCAGGCCGGCCTGGGTGCCGGTGCCGTCCTCGACGACGCCCTTGAGCATCTGGTTGATGGTGTCGGCCGTCTTCTCGCTCATCGCCCGCGAGCACGAGGACTTGGGCACGTCGACCTTCTTGCCGTTCGCGTCCGTGATGGCCTCGATGGCGACCGGCGTGCAGAACGTGCCGCGATTGGCGAACGCCGCGTACGCGGCGGCCATGCCGAGCGGGGTGCTCTCCGTGCCGCCCAGGGTGATCGACGGTTTGTTGTCCGGGACGGGCTCGCCGTCACCTCGCTCGTAGCCGAGCTTCTTCGCCATGGTGACCGTCTCGCACAGTCCGGCCTGCTGCTCCAGTTTGGCGAAGTAGGTGTTGATCGACTTGCCGAGCGCGCTCGTCATGTCGTAGGCGCCCTTCTCGGACTCCATTTCGTTCTGGAGGTCCCAGTTCCCGCTTCCTGCAGGCGCTCCCGCGCAGTTCCGGTAGGAGTTCATCGGCACCGAGATCTTCCAGTCGGAGCTGTAGCTCTGCGCCGGGTTGATGCCCCCCTCCAGAGCTGCGGCGGCCGTGATCGGCTTGAAGGTCGAGCCGACCTGGAAGCCGTAGGTGCTGCCGCCCATCTTGTTGCTGGCGGCGAGGTTGAGAACCGTCTCGTGCTGATTCTGGTCCAGGCCGTACGGTCGGGACTGGCCCATCGAGAGGATCTTGCCGGAGCCGGGCTCGACCTGCACCACCGAGGCGGCGACCTTGTCGTCCTTGTTGACCTTCGAGGTGGCGGCCTCGTTGGCGGCCTTCTGCGCACGTGGGGAGAGTGTGGTCCTGATGGTCAGACCGCCCAGGTTCCAGAGCTTGGAACGCTCTTCCTCGGTCTTCCCGAAGGTCGGGTCGGTCAGGATGGTCTTGCGTACGTAGTCGCAGAAGAATCCAGCGCCACTGACGGCGGTGATGCAACCGTTCTTCGGCCTGCTGACCTTCAGCTCGAGGGGGGCGGCGATGGCTTCGTCGGCCTCCTTCTGCGAGATGCTGCCGACGGCGGCCATGCGCTGCAGCACGGTGTTGCGACGCTTGGTCGCCTCCTCCGTGTCGTTGACCGGGTCGTAGCGGGTCGGTGACTGGACGAGGCCGGCCAGCATCGCCGCCTCTCCCACCTCCAGGTCCTTGGCGTGTTTGGAGAAGTAGCGCTGGGAGGCCGCTTCGATTCCGTAGGCCTGCTGCCCGAAGAACGTGATGTTGAGGTAGTTCTCCAGGATTTTCTTCTTGCCGAGCTCTTCCTCGACCTGGATCGCGTACTTCAGCTCCCGGACCTTGCGGCCCAGGGTCTGCTGGGTGGCCTCGGCGACCTTGTCCGGGTCGTCGCCCGCCTCCTCGACGAAGACGTTCTTCACGTACTGCTGAGTGAGCGTGGAGGCGCCCTGCGCGGCGCCGCCCTCCTGCACGTTGCGGTTCATCGCGCGCAGGATGCCCTTGAGGTCCACCGCGCCGTGCTCGTAGAAACGCGAGTCCTCGATCGCGATGATCGCGTCCTGCATGTACGGCGAGATGTCCTTGAGCGGGACGACGGTGCGGTCACGCGAATACACCGTGGCGATCGCGCCGCCCTCGCTGTCCAGGATCGTGGTCCGCTGACTCAGCGGCGGAGTCTTGAGGTTGGAAGGGATCTCGTCGAATCCCTCGACCGTTCCTTTGGCCGCGAGCCCGAGTGCGCCGGCGGCCGGCAGCGCGATGCCCGCCAGCACAGCTCCGGAGAGCGCGGCGACACCGAGGAACTTGGCGGCCTGCTGGGTCGTCGTCAGACCCCCGCCTGAGCGCTTCTTTGGCATGGGGGCAGCCTAATCCGTTGTCAGCGGCGTTCCGCAGGGGTGGGGGCCCTCGGAGCGTTCGAGTACCAGACCGTGACATCCGGGTGCAGCCGGGCCGCCGAGGCCTCGACGTAGATCGGTGCGCGGTACTGGTCCCAATCCTGACCACTGCTCCTGGGCCGTACGCCGACGAGAGGCACCAGCGGCTCTACGAGCACGCCGTTTCGGAGGACTCGACCCGCGAACTTGACGGCGCAGCGACGTGAGGTGTCTACGTTCTCATTCGCCGGACACGCGTATAGGCCTTGGCCTAAGCTACTCCCAACTGTCACAGCAGCCCGATTTGGTACCGGCCCCCTGCGCGGTCCTCAACGGAATTCAGCCAGCCGCCGAGGCGTTTCCGAATTCGCCTCATGTGTCGCGGGATGTCCGTTGCGGCTTGGGCTTCATGTCCCGATTCCGTCGGGAAGGTCACGTATGTCGTTGCATCACTCCTCTGGGTGATCTGCCGCGTACGCATAGTCCGTTCGGGCCATCCAAGATTGGGCCCGAAGGGGGTGTTGTGCTGTCGCCACCTTCCGTAACGTCCTCAACTGGCAGCGGTGAATATGCCGCTGTCGCCGTGGGGGAGCCTCGATTCGGGAGAGGACGGCGCCGGGATGGGCTGGGTAACCGACTGGAGTGCGCAGGCAGCCTGCCGCACTACCGATCCGGATGAACTGTTCGTACAAGGGGCAGCGCAGAACAGAGCCAAGGCGGTGTGCACCGGATGCCCGGTGCGGACCGAGTGCCTGGCCGACGCGCTGGACAATCACGTCGAGTTCGGCGTGTGGGGCGGAATGACGGAGCGGGAGCGCCGCGCATTACTGCGTCGGCGGCCCACCGTCACGTCCTGGCGCCGCCTGCTGGAGACCGCGCGAAGCGAGTACGAGCGGTCCACGGGCATGCTGCCCGCAGCGGTGGGTCTGGACGACGACCTGCACGACGACGAACTGCACGAGACGTTCGCAGCCGTGGGGTAGGCCGCACAGGCGGCCCGTGGGGCCCGGTGGTGGTCCTACACAGCTCCGACGGGGGTGGAAGCAGAACCGGTCGCGAGGAGTTCCCCGATGGCCCTGAGGCCTGAGAGGTCGTGCACGTCGCCGGGCAGCGCGGCCACCTCGGTCACTGGGACCTCGGGGTGGAGCGTGGTGAAGCGGTCACGTGTGTGCTGCTCGCGTGCGACGACCTGCATCCGCTCGGCGTGCAGCCGCAACAGGCCCGCGGTCAACTGCTCGACGGATGCCGCGGCGGTTGCCTGGACCGGTCCGGCGTCGGTGGCAGGTGTGTCGTGCCCGTCCGCTTCCGTGTGAGGGGGTGGTCCGGACGGGTCAGGCGACTTTCGGCCACGACCGTGCGGCTCGGGCTCGGGGGTGTGTGACCTGCGGTCGTGCTGTGGCGGCTCCTGCTGTGGCGGTTCGTGCGGGGAGGGCTCGTTGCTGCGCTCGGGGTGGAGCGGCGACTCCGGGGCTTCGGAAGAGGCGGCGGCCAACGGGTCCGCCGGGTCACCAAGGCCAGCCTTCCCTGCCGCCTGATCCACAATGCCGACGCTGTCAAGATTTTCTGCGGCCGTGAGCGCCCGCTCGGCGGAGAGCCGTGAGGCCTCGCTGCCGTGTACCCGGTTGAGGACCAGACCGGCCAGCGGCATCTCCTCGGCGGCCAGCCGTTCCACGAAGTACGCGGCCTCGCGCAGAGCGTCCCGTTCAGGTGTCGCCACCACGAGGAACGCCGTGCCGGGCGCCTGGAGCAACTTGTACGTCGCGTCGGCACGGGTACGGAATCCGCCGAACATGGAGTCCATCGCCGCGACGAAGGTCTGTACGTCGCGCAGGAACTGACCGCCGAGCAGCTTGCCGAGCGTCCCCGTCATCATCGACATCCCGACGTTGAGGAATTTCATCCCGGCTCGCCCGCCGATCTTCGCGGGGGCGATCAGCAGCCGGATGAACTTCCCGTCCAGGAACGAGCCGAGACGTTTCGGAGCGTCCAGGAAATCCAGCGCGGAACGGGACGGCGGGGTGTCGACGATGATCAGGTCCCACTCGTCGCGCGCCCTCAGCTGCCCGAGCTTCTCCATCGCCATGTATTCCTGCGTGCCCGCGAAACCGGCCGACAGCGACTGGTAGAAGGGGTTCTCCAGGATTGCGCGTGCCCGCTCGGCATCCGTGTGCGCCTCGACGGTCTCGTCGAAGGTGCGCTTCATGTCGAGCATCATGGCGTGCAGCTCGCCCTCGCCCTCGATGTCATCGACCCGGCGCGGAATGTTGTCCAGCTGGTCGATGCCCATGGACTGGGCGAGCCGGCGGGCCGGGTCGATGGTGAGGACGACGACCTTGCGGCCGCGCTCGGCCGCCCGGACGCCGAGCGCCGCCGCGGTCGTGGTCTTGCCCACGCCACCTGAGCCACAGCACACGACGATACGGATCTCCGTGTCGTCCAGGAGCGCGTCGGTCTCCAGTCCCGGTGCGATGCCCGTGTCCAGCGTCATGACCCCACCCCTCGTCCGGAGCCGCGTCGCTTCCCGCCCCGGGGCGCCTGCCCCCCCGCCGCGTCCGCGGTCTCGTCGCCGACACCCTGTTTGCGGAACTCCTCCGCCAGCTCGTACAGCGCGGCCAGATTCACTCCTTCGCCGATCAGCGGGAGCTCGGCCATCGGCAGCCCCAGGCCGGCCAGCACCGTGTGCTGCTCACGCTCAAGACCGACCCGTTGGGCATGCTCGGCGGCCTGCTCGACCAGCGGCCGGACGAGCCCGGCGGAACCTGTCACGCCGGCCCGGGTGAGCGTCTTCGCGATCTCCTTGCGACGGCCGCCCGACGCCGTGCGCAGCGCATCCTCGTCCAGCAGATGGGGGCGCACCATGTTCACCACGACCCGGCCCACGGGCAGTTCGGCGGCGCGGAGCTCGGCGATGCCGTCCGCGGTCTCCTGGACCGGCATCTCCTCCAGGAGCGTCACCAGATGGACCGCGGTCTCGGGGGATTTCAGGACCCGCATCACGGCCTGCGCCTGATTGTGTATCGGGCCGATCCGCGCCAGCCCCGCCACCTCGTCGTTCACATTGAGGAAGCGGGTGATGCGGCCGGTGGGGGGCGCGTCCATGATCACGTAGTCGTAGACGAACCTGCCCTGCTTGTCCTTGCGGCGCACGGCCTCGCAGGCCTTTCCGGTCAGCAGGACGTCCCGGACCCCCGGGGCGATGGTGGTGGCGAAGTCGATCGCGCCGAGCTTCTTCAGCGCCCGGCCCGCACTGCCCAGCTTGTAGAACATCTGGAGGTAGTCCAGGAGCGCGCGCTCGGCGTCGATGGCCAGTGCGTGGACCTCGCCGCCGCCGGGCGCCAAGGCCATCCTGCGCTCCTCGTAGGGGAGGGCATCGGACTCGAAGAGCTGGGCGATGCCCTGCCTGCCCTCGACCTCGACGAGGAGAGTGCGCCTGCCCTCGGTCGCGAGGGCGAGCGCGAGTGCGGCGGCGACCGTGGTCTTACCGGTCCCGCCCTTGCCGCTGACGACCTGGAACCTGCTCACGTCTTCGAGCCTAACCAGTCGACAGGCAGGCTACGCACGAGGCCGCGGATGCCAGGTATTACAGTCGGCTCATGACCAAGTGGGAATACGCGACCGTGCCCCTTCTCGTGCATGCGACCAAGCAGATTCTGGACACCTGGGGCGAGGACGGCTGGGAGCTGGTCCAGGTCGTTCCCGGCCCGAACAACCCCGAGCAGCTCGTGGCCTACCTGAAGCGGGAGAAGCCGTAGTGGCGGGCGCCGTCGAGGCGAAGCTCGCCGAACTCGGCCTGACGCTCCCGGACGTCGTACCGCCGCTGGCCTCCTACCAGCCGGCCGTGCGGTCCGGGGTGTACGTCTACACTTCCGGCCAGCTCCCGATGGTGGACGGCAAGCTCGCGGTGACCGGCAAGGTCGGCGCCGAGGTGACGCCGGACGAGGCCAAGGAGCTGGCGAAGACCTGCGCTCTGAACGCCCTGGCGGCGGTGAAGTCGGTCGCCGGTGACCTGGACCGGATCGCACGAGTCGTGAAGGTCACGGGCTTCGTCGCCTCGGCCGCCGACTTCACCGGGCAGCCGGGAGTCGTCAACGGCGCGAGCGAGCTGCTGGGCGCGGTCCTGGGTGACAAGGGCGTGCACGCCCGCAGCGCCGTGGGCGTCGCGGTGCTTCCGCTGGACGCACCGGTGGAGGTGGAGGTCCAGGTCGAGCTCGCCGACGCCTGATCCCGCACCTCCGTGATCCCGTCCGGTCCCGCGACCGGGCGGGATCGGGTGTGCACGGGAGCAGCGCACGAGGCCGATGGAGGGGCAGGCATCGCTGTCCTGGGGCCCCTCGAACATCGGCGTGGTTCCGGATAGCCTCCGGCCATGTCCAACGGTCAGTGGTACCCACCGGAATGGCCCGCCCGGATCCGGGCCCTCGCCAGCGGCGAGCTGACAGCCGTGACCCCCAGGCGTGCGGCCACGGTGATGCTGCTCCGGGACGACACCTCGGGGCCGGGCGGTCCCTCCGTCCACATGCTGCGCCGACGCACCTCCATGGCCTTCGCCGGCGGTGCGTACGCCTATCCGGGTGGCGGGGTCGACCCGCGCGACGACGACCACCTCGTACGCTGGGCGGGACCGTCCCTGGACGCCTGGGCCGGCCGCCTGGGCGTCGACACGGCCGCCGAGGCGCAGGCGGTCGTCTGCGCCGCGGTCCGTGAGACGTACGAGGAAGCGGGGGTCCTGCTGGCAGGGCCGACCGCCGGCTCCGTCGTGAGCGACACCACGGGCGTCGACTGGGAGGCCGACCGCGAGGCCCTGGTCGCCCGTGAACTGTCCTTCGCCGCGTTCCTGGACCGCCGGGGCCTGGTGCTGCGCTCCGACCTGCTGGCCGCGTGGGCGCGCTGGATCACCCCGGCCTTCGAGCCACGGCGCTACGACACGTGGTTCTTCGTGGCCGTGCTCCCGGAGGGCCAGCGCACCCGGAACGTCTCCACCGAGGCCGACCGGACGGTGTGGATCCGGCCCGGAGACGCCGCCGACGGCTACGACAAGGGCGCACTGCTGATGATGCCGCCCACTGTGGCCACCCTGCGGGCGCTGAGGCCGTACGGTACGGCTGCGGAGGCGCTGAAGGCAGCGGACTCCCAGGACCTCGCTCCCGTGCTGGCAGAGGCCCGTATGGAGGGCGACGAGCTGGTGCTGAGCTGGCCGGGGCACGACGAGTTCACCAGACACGTCCCGGTGGTCGGGGGACCGGCTTCCTCCACGGACGACGGCACGGCCACGGACGGAACCCCGGATGAGTGACGCGGCGGCACTGCCCGGCCAGCCCCGTGGCGGAGCGCTCTCCGGGCCCGCCACCACGCGCACGGTCAACGTCCTGGCCCCCAACGCCTCGGCGATGACGCTGGACGGCACGAACACCTGGATCGTCGCGGAACCGGGCTCCGACCTCGCGGTCGTGATCGACCCGGGGCCGCTCGACGACGTACATCTGCGGGCCGTCGTCGACACCGTGGAGAGGGCGGGCAGGCGCGTCGGCCTCACCCTGCTCACGCACGGGCACCCCGACCACGCGGAGGGTGCCGCCCGGTTCGCCGGGCTCACCCGGACGAAGGTGCGCGCCCTGGACGTGGCGCTGCGGCTGGGAGACGAGGGGCTCACGGCCGGCGACGTGATCACCACAGGAGGGCTCGAACTCCGGGTCGTCCCCACCCCGGGGCACACGTCGGACTCGCTCTCCTTCCATCTGCCCGCCGACCGGGCCGTACTGACGGGCGACACGATCCTGGGGCGCGGCACCACCCTCGTAGCCCACCCGGACGGCCGCCTCGGCGATTACCTGGACACCCTGCGGCGGCTGCGTTCACTGACCGTCGACGACGGGGTGCACACGGTGCTTCCCGGGCACGGCCCGGTGCTCGAGGACGCCCAGGGGGCCGTCGAGTTCTACCTCGCCCACCGGGCGCACCGACTCGCGCAGGTCGAGACGGCCGTGGAGGCCGGGCACCGGACGGCCGGCGAGGTCGTGGCCGCGGTGTACGCGGACGTGGACCGTTCCCTGTGGCCGGCGGCGGAGCTGTCGGTAAGGGCTCAGCTGGAGTACCTGACCGAGCACGGCCTGATCTGAGACACGGCTCGCACGGCCGCCCCGGGGCGCGCGAAGGGCCCCACCGCGCGGTGGGGCCCTTTCGGCGAGAGTACGAAGCAGAGCTTCAGCGGGACCGCTTCGCCAGCCGCTCCACGTCCAGCAGGATCACGGCGCGTGCTTCGAGCCGCAGCCAGCCGCGGCCCGCGAAGTCCGCGAGCGCCTTGTTGACCGTCTCGCGGGAGGCGCCGACCAGCTGGGCCAGCTCTTCCTGCGTCAGGTCGTGCACGACGTGGATGCCCTCCTCGGACTGCACGCCGAAGCGGCGCGACAGGTCGAGGAGCGCGCGGGCGACGCGCCCCGGCACATCGGAGAAGACCAGGTCCGACATCTGGTCGTTCGTCTTGCGCAGGCGACGGGCGACGGCCCGGAGCAATGCGGTGGCCACCTCGGGGCGGGCGTTCAGCCAGGGCTGGAGGTCTCCGTGACCGAGGCCGAGGAGCTTGACCTCGGTGAGCGCGGTCGCGGTCGCCGTGCGCGGGCCCGGGTCGAAGAGCGACAGCTCCCCGATCAGCTCGCCGGGGCCGAGGACGGCCAGCATGTTCTCCCGCCCGTCGGGGGAGGTGCGGTGGAGCTTCACCTTGCCGTCGGTGACCACGTACAGCCGGTCGCCCGGGTCGCCCTCGTGGAACAGCGCGTCGCCGCGTGCGAGGGTCACCTCACTCATCGAGGCGCGGAGCTCCGCGGCCTGCTCGTCATCGAGCGCCGCGAAAAGCGGGGCGCGCCGCAGAACGTCGTCCACGAGTTCTCTCCTTGTCGGCCTGTTCAGGGAAGCGTCGTTTCCATGATGCCGGACGGTAAAACAGTGCGATCGATCACAAACCAGTTTGACGCACGGGCGTGCCGGACCCTACGGCAGGGGGCCGATCGGGCGTGAAATTGCGGTGACCGGGGTGGATGTCGGACTGTGGCTCTAGGCTGGCCGGGTGTCCGGAACGCCGGTGACAGCGCAGGCCGAAGGGGCTGATGGGGTGTCGGGAGACAGGAATTCCGCTGTGGGCGAACAGTCCGTACGAAGTACGAGAAAAGCCGCATATCCCTCGATGGGGGCAGCGTCGGGCAGGTCCGCCAAGCCGGAGTCACGTCTGGCGATGGTCCGCCGAGCCCGCCGGATCAACCGCGAGCTGGCCGAGGTCTATCCGTACGCACACCCCGAGCTGGACTTCCGTAATCCCTTCGAACTCCTGGTGGCCACGGTCCTCTCCGCCCAGACCACCGACCTGAGGGTCAACCAGACCACCCCGGCGCTCTTCGCCGCCTATCCGACGCCCGAGGACATGGCCGCCGCAGTTCCCGAGAAGCTGGAGCAGATCATCCGGCCGACCGGCTTCTTCCGGGCCAAGGCGCGGTCCCTCATGGGCCTGTCGGCAGCCCTGAGGGACGACTACGGCGGAGAGGTCCCCGGTCGGCTGGCGGATCTGGTGAAGTTGCCCGGCGTCGGACGCAAGACGGCCAACGTCGTACTCGGCAACGCGTTCGGGGTCCCTGGCATCACGGTGGACACGCATTTCGGCCGCCTGGTACGCCGCTGGAAGTGGACCGAGCAGGAAGACCCGGAGAAGGTCGAGGCGGAGGTCGCCGCGATCTTTCCGAAAAGCGAGTGGACCATGCTCTCGCACCGCGTGGTCTTCCACGGCCGCCGCGTCTGCCACTCCCGCAAGCCCGCCTGCGGAGCCTGCCCGATCGCCGCTCTCTGCCCCTCCTACGGGGAAGGCGAGACGGATCCCGAGAGGGCGAAGAAGCTCCTGAAGTACGAGATGGGCGGCTACCCGGGCCAGCGACTCAGCCCGCCTCCGGACTATCCGGGCAGCCCGGCCCCGCCGCTGGGAGCCGGGTGAGCGGCCGTCCTGCGGGGCGAAGGGGTGACCGGGGTGAGCGGCCCCCCGGCGGCGTGCGGGCCGGGTCCGTGCGGAACGAAACGGCCGGTGACAGGCGTTGGAACGACGGGGGTGCCCATGACGCACGCACAGAGCACACGGGCCGCAGCTGACGCGGCCACCACTGAGACGGGCGCGCCCCGCGACAGCGCGTTCGCCGTCTCCACCGACGGGCTGCCCGCCTGGCTCGAGCCCGTGGCCAGGGCGGCGCGGACCGTGCAGGCCCAGCAGCTCAGCCGATTCCTTCCTCCCGAGAGCGGCGCCGGGCGCCAGTCCGCCGTGCTGGTGCTCTTCGGCGAGGGTGAGCGCGGTCCGGAGCTGCTCCTCATGGAGCGGTCCGGCTCCCTGCGCTCACACGCCGGCCAGCCCTCGTTCCCCGGAGGCTCTCTCGATCCCGAGGACGGCGACCACGCGACCATCGGGCCGCTCAGGGCCGCGCTGCGGGAGGCCGAGGAGGAGACCGGACTCGATCCGAGCGGTGTCCAGCTCTTCGGCGTGCTGCCCCGGCTCTACATCCCGGTGAGCCACTTCGTCGTCACACCCGTACTCGGCTGGTGGCGAACACCCAGCCCGGTGGGTGTCGTCGATCCGGCCGAGACGGCCCGGGTCTTCACCGCCCCCGTGGCGGATCTCACGGACCCGGCCAACCGCGCGACCGCCGTCCACCCGAGCGGCCACAAAGGCCCCGCATTCCTGGTCGAATCCGCACTGGTGTGGGGATTCACAGCCGGTGTGATCGACAGGATTGTCCATTACGCAGGGTGGGAACGCCCCTGGGACAGGACCAGGCAGGTGCCGCTCGACTGGCGCGCATGACAGGCTGACTCCCATGCTGCGCTGTTCCGGGCCTGGCCCGGACCCCGTCGAACCGGACGGGCCAGGTGACGAATCTGCGAGGCTATAGACGGTGAACGTGCTGGACATCCTGCTGCTCGTCGGCGCCGTGTGGTTCGCGGTCATCGGCTACCGCCAGGGTTTCGTCGTCGGCATCCTGTCCGTGATCGGCTTCCTGGGCGGCGGTCTCGTCGCCGTCTACCTGCTACCGGTCATCTGGGACCAGGCGACCGACGGGTCGGAAGTCTCCTCCACCGCCGCCATCGTCGCGGTCGTGATCGTGATCGTGTGCGCTTCCGTGGGCCAGGCGTTCACCACTCATCTCGGCAACGGACTCCGCCGGTACATCACGTGGTCTCCGGCGCGGGCTCTGGACGCCACGGGCGGTTCCCTCGTCAACGTGGTGGCCATGCTCCTGGTGGCCTGGCTGATCGGCTCCGCGCTGGCCGGTACGTCACTGCCGACTCTGGGCAAGGAGGTCCGTAATTCCTCGGTCCTGCTCGGGGTTTCCCGGGTGATGCCGGATCAGGCCTCCAACTGGTTCACGGACTTTTCCTCCGTTCTCGCGCAGAACGGCTTCCCGCAGGTCTTCAGCCCTTTCGCCAACGAGCCCATCCCTGAAGTCGAAACCCCGGATCCGGCACTGGCCGGAAGCCCCGTCGCCGCCCGTGCCAAGAAGTCCATCGTCAAGGTCGTCGGCATGGCACCGAGCTGCGGCAAGGTTCTCGAAGGAACCGGTTTCGTCTTCTCCGACCGCCGTGTGATGACCAATGCCCACGTGGTCGGCGGCGTCGACGAGCCGACCGTCCAGATCGGCGGCGAGGGCCGGCTGTACGACGCCAAGGTCGTCCTCTACGACTGGCAGCGGGACATCGCCGTTCTGGACGTCCCGGACCTGGACGCCGAGCCCTTGCGCTTCACCGACACCGACAAGGATGCGGAGAGCGGTGACAGCGCCATCGTGGCCGGTTTCCCGGAGAACGGCGCCTACGACGTACGCTCCGCCCGCATCCGGGGCCGTATCGACGCCAACGGCCCGGACATCTACCACCGGGGCACCGTGGGACGCGATGTGTACTCGCTCTTCGCGACCGTCCGGCAGGGCAACTCCGGCGGTCCACTGCTCACTCCGGACGGCAAGGTGTACGGAGTGGTGTTCGCCAAGTCACTCGACGACCCCGCCACGGGCTACGCGCTGACGGTCGACGAGATCCGCGAGGACATCGACCTCGGCAAGTCCACGGTTCAGCAGGTCGACAGCCAGGGCTGCGCGCTCTGAGGTCCTGCGTCCGGCTCCGGCCGGACGCAGGGGCACCGCTCGGGCCCGGGGATGTGCGTGGCGTGCTGTCCGGCGTCTCCTGCGTCAACCACGGGGATGGCGCAGGCGCGCCGAGACCCAGCGGGCCCGGCGGTGGAGAATGCGCGGAATGCCCAGCCGGAGATCATGGAAATCGCTCATATCGTGCACTCGGCTCCGGGAGCCGCCCCCCTCAGGAATGCTCGGACCGACAGGAGCGGTCGAGCGGCGGTTGCGTGCTGCGTCGTTGAAGTCGCGCGTCCAGCCCATACCTCGACGTCTGCCCGTGCCCCAAGGTCGGTAATCGTGTGCGAGTCAGCCAATTGGCTTATGCGGCAGGCAATTGGCTGTTCGTCGGATACTTGTGCGCGTCGGCTACCGGTCGGGCTCAGGGTCCTTGAGCCAGTTGATGAGTTCGGTCGAGAAGCCGACCGGATCCTCCTCGTGGGGGAAGTGCCCCAGACCGTCGAAAAGTCGCCACCGGTACGGCGCCTCGACGTACTCGCCGGAACCCGCCGAACTGCGGGTACGGATCGCCGGATCGAGCGAGCCGTGGAGATGCAGTGTCGGTACACGTACCGGTCGCTTCATCCGCCGGTTGAACTGGACGCCGTCCGGGCGCGCGAGGGAGCGCACCATCCAGCGGTACGGCTCGATCGAGCAGTGCGCCGTGGACGGGATGCACATCGCGCGCCGGTAGACGTCCACGGTCCGGTCGTCGGGGAAGTCAGGGGTGCGCGGCCCCGACCAGTCACGGATCATCCGGGCAACCAAAGCCGCGTCGTCCGCCACGAGCTGACGCTCCGGAACCCACGGGCGCTGGAAACCCCAGATGTGGGAACCGGCCCGGGACTGCGCGGGGTCCGAGAGCATCGAGGAACGCCAGCGGCGCGGATGAGGCATCGACGACACCACGAGCCGCCGGACCAGCTTCGGCCGCATCACCGCCGCGGTCCAGGCGAGATAGCCGCCCATGTCGTGCCCCACGAGAGCCGCGTCCGCCTCGCCGAGCGAGCGGATCACGCCGGTGACGTCCAGCGCCAGGTTCGCAGGGTCGTAGCCCCGGGGCGTACGGTCGCTGCCGCCGACCCCGCGGAGATCCATCGCGACCGCGCGGTACCCGGCGTCGGCCAGGGCGGTCAGCTGATGACGCCAGGTCCACCAGAACTGCGGGAACCCGTGCAGCAGCAGCACCAGCGGCCCGTCGCCGAGCTCGGCGATATGGAAGCGTGCGCCGTTGGCCGCCACATCACGGTGGGTCCACGGCCCGTCGAGGCGGACAGGGCTGCCGGAACCGGCAGCCGCTCCAAGCGGCCCTACCGGGCCGGATGCGCTGAAATCGGGGTCGGTCATGTGGACGAGCGTGTCACAGAGACTGCCTTGTCCTGGACAGAACGGCTCTCGATGGCCTTGTCCGCGAGTGTGCTGCCCTGCGCCTGCTCGATCGCACGCGCGCCGGCGGCGGGGCGAGGGTGCGGCTTGACGCCCTGCAGGACCGCTGCGGTCTGCTTGGCCGAGGCGATGGACTTCTCCGGCGGCTTGACCTTCTTGAACTTGGCGAGCCCGAAGAGGGCGAGCAGGATCCCCAGCAGGATGAACGCGCCGCCGACGATCAGGAACGACCAGGCGAGGCCGAGCCCGAGATTGTGGATCCCGTAGGCCGCGGCGAAGCTGAGCACGGGGATCGCGAACAGGATCAGCACGCCCGTGACGATGAACGCCACACTGCCGATCACGCCGCGCTTGACGTCCTGACGCACCTCGGCCTTGGCCAGGGCGATTTCGTCGTGCACCAGCGCGGACATCTCGGCAGTCGCCGAAGCGAACAGCTGTCCGAGACTACGGTCGGTGCTGCCCGCGTAGTTGCCGGGGTCGCTCATCCCTGACTCCCTTCTCTCTTCCGTACATTCGATGTCAGATCATGCCGGACTGTCCGGCTTGCTGCTCGCTGCCCCCGCCCGTTCGGCAAGGCGACGGTGCTCGGCAGCCTTTCTCTCGTGGAGCGCGGCCATCCGCAGGTGGAACTTCGGGTCGTCCTGCTCGTAGACGTCGGGCACTCCCGATTCGTCGGCGTCGAGTTCTTCGGCCGCGTGCAGCGCCCTGTATCTGCGTACCCGCAGTTTGAGCAGTACACCGGAGAGTACGGCGGCAATCAGGGAACCGACGAGGACCGCCGCCTTGACGTCGTTGATCATGTCTTCGTCGCCGGTGAAGGCTAGCTCCCCGATGAGCAGCGAAACGGTGAAGCCGATGCCGGCCAGCATGGCTACGGCGAAGACGTCTGCCCAGGCGAGGTCCTTGTTCAGTTCGGCCTTGGTGAAGCGGGTGACGAGATAGGTGCCGCCGAAGATACCGATGGTCTTGCCCACGACCAGACCGAGCACCACACCGAGAGTTTCGGGCCGGGTGAAGACGTCGGCCAGGGCGTCGCCCTTGAGAGTGACACCGGCGGAGAAGAGGGCGAACAGCGGAACCGCGACGCCGGCCGACAGAGGGCGCACCAGGTGCTCGATGTGTTCGCCGGGGGAGCGCGCCTCGCCCTCACGCCTGGTGCAGCGCAGCATGAGGCCCATGGCGACACCGGCGATCGTGGCATGGACGCCGCTGTTGTACATCAGCCCCCAGATGACCAGGGCGAGCGGGAGGTAGACGTACCAACCCCGCACTCCTGCGCGCAGCAGCACATAGAACACGGCCAGGCCGGCGAAGGCACTTCCGAGCGCCAGGAAATCGATGTTCTCGGTGAAGAAGACCGCGATGATGAGGATGGCGAATAGGTCGTCGACGACGGCGAGCGTCAAGAGGAAGGCGCGCAGTGCCGACGGCAGCGATGTGCCGATGACCGCGAGGACGGCGAGCGCGAACGCGATGTCGGTGGCGGTGGGGACGGCCCAGCCGACGGCGGACCCTCCACCGAGCACGGCGGTCAGCGTGTAGACGACGGCGGGGACGGCCATGCCGCAGAGCGCGGCGGCGACGGGCAGGGCCGCCGCCCGGGGGTCACGTAGCTCCCCGGCGACCAGCTCACGCTTGAGTTCGACGCCTGCGACGAAGAAGAAGACCGCGAGCAGTCCGTCGGCCGCCCAGTGGGCCACGGAGAGGTCCAGCCCCAGGGTCCCGGGACCGAGGCGGAAGTGGCTGACGGCCTCATAGGCCGAGCCGAAGGTGTTCGCCCATATCAGCGCGGCTACGGCCGCGACCAGGAGGATGATGCCACCGACCGTCTCGGTGCGCAGGGCCTCGGCGACGTAATTCCGCTCGGGCAAGGACAGCCGGCCGAGCAGAGTGCTGCGTCGGCCTGACGGGGGGGCGGGCGTGGCCACGGGGGAGACCTCCGGGTCGGTACACGGCAGTGGTGGCATGGCGTTTTCACATGCCGACCAGACTTCCCGGCGCCCCTGTGGAGATGTCGTGTTGTGGTTGTTGACGCTAGCTGTTCGCGCCGACGGCTTTCCTGTGACGTGCTTCTTCTGAGGTGCTCCCGTCGACGGAACCACCACTCTACCTGGAGTACCGGAACGGTATCCGGAACCGGTGTGCGGCGTCCGACGGCGTGCCTGGGGTCTTCCGTACCCGCACGCCCGGAGGAGCCTCACCCCCCCCGGGTGCCCCGAGGGGCACCCGGGGGGCCATGCCCCTCGGCGCCGCGCCGTACGGCGGTCCGGTTTAGTCCTCGGAGGACGCGGCGGGCAGCTGCGTCTGGATGAGGGCCATGACCGAGGAATCGGTGAGGGTCGTGACGTCGCCCAGCTCGCGGTTCTCGGCGACGTCGCGGAGCAGGCGGCGCATGATCTTGCCGGACCGGGTCTTCGGCAGCTCGGCCACCGGGAGGACCCGCTTGGGTTTCGCGATCGGCCCGAGCGTGGTGCCGACGTGGTTGCGCAGCTCGGCGACCAGCTCCTCTGAGGCGGTGGCCGTGCCGCGAAGGATCACGAAGGCGACGATGGCCTGACCGGTCGTCTCGTCGTTGGCGCCGACCACGGCGGCCTCGGCGACCGAGGGGTGCGACACGAGGGCCGACTCGACCTCCGTGGTCGAGATGTTGTGCCCGGACACGAGCATGACGTCGTCGACGCGGCCGAGCAGCCAGACGTCGCCGTCCTCGTCCTTCTTGGCCCCGTCGCCCGCGAAGTACTTGCCCTCGAAGCGCGACCAGTAGGTGTCGATGAAGCGCTGGTCGTCCCCCCAGATGGTGCGGAGCATCGACGGCCACGGCTCCGTGAGGACGAGATAGCCGCCCCCGCCGTTCGGCACCTCGTTAGCCTCATCGTCGACGACGGTGGCGGAGATGCCTGGCAGGGCCCGCTGGGCCGAACCGGGCTTGGCCGCCGTGACCCCTGGAAGCGGGGAAATCATCATGGCGCCGGTCTCGGTCTGCCACCAGGTGTCCACAACCGGGCAGTTGTCGGCACCGATGTGCTTGCGGTACCACATCCATGCCTCGGGGTTGATCGGCTCACCGACCGAACCGAGGACGCGCAGCGACGACAGATCGAACTTGGCGGGGATGTCGTCCCCCCACTTCATGAACGTACGGATCGCGGTAGGCGCGGTGTACAGGATCGTGACCCCGTACTTCTGGACGATCTCCCAGAAGCGTCCCTGGTGGGGTGTGTCGGGCGTGCCTTCGTACATGACCTGGGTCGCGCCGTTGGCAAGCGGACCGTAGACGATGTACGAGTGTCCGGTGACCCAGCCGATGTCGGCGGTGCACCAGTACACGTCCGTCTCGGGCTTGAGGTCGAAGACCGCGTGGTGGGTGTACGCCGTCTGGGTCAGGTAGCCCCCGGACGTGTGCAGGATGCCCTTCGGCTTACCCGTGGTTCCCGAGGTGTAGAGGATGAAGAGCGGCTGCTCCGCGTCGAAGGCCTCAGGTGTGTGCTCGGTCGACTGCCTGCCGGTGATCTCGTGCCACCAGACGTCCCGGCCCTCGGACCATGCAGTGTCCTGCCCGGTGCGCCGGACCACGAGGACATGCTCGACGCTGTCGATGCGGGAGACGGCGTCGTCCACGGCGGGTTTGAGCGCCGAGGGCTTCCCACGGCGGTAGCCGCCGTCGGCCGTGATGACGACCTTGGCGTCGGCGTCCCGGATACGCGCTGCGATGGCGTCCGCGGAGAAGCCGCCGAAGACCACCGAATGCGCTGCGCCGATGCGGGCGCAGGCCAGCATCGCCACTGCTGCCTCCGGGATCATCGGCAGGTAGACGGCGACCCGGTCTCCCTTGCCGATGCCGAGTTCGGTGAGTGCGTTGGCCGCGCGGGAGACCTCGTCCTTCAGCTCCGTGTAGGTGATCGCGCGGCTGTCGCCGGGCTCGCCCTCGAAGTGGATCGCGACCCGGTCGCCGTTGCCCGCCTCGACATGCCGGTCGACGCAGTTGTACGCGACGTTTAGCTTGCCGTCCGCGAACCACTTCGCGAAGGGCGGGTTGCTCCAGTCGAGTGTCTCGATCGGCTCCGTGGCCCAGGTCAGACGGCGGGCCTGCTCGGCCCAGAAGCCCAGCCTGTCCGCGTCGGCCTGCTCGTACGCCTCCACTGTCACGTTGGCGTTCGCGGCCAGATCGGCAGGCGGTGTGAACCGCCGCTCCTCCTTGAGCAGATTGGCCAGGCTTTCGTTGCTCACGACATCTCCCATTCCCAGGGTGTCCGTTGTGTCCCGGGGGACAGCTCATCAGGCTGCGGGCCAGGTGACAAGTGTCTGCCGGGAATTGGTTTAGACCTGTGTCTCGTGTAAGGAGTCACATGTCCCGCTTTCGCAAGCAGCGCTGTGTGATGCGAAAGCGGGACCACAAGGTCTCACGGACCGGGTGTGCGAGTGGTTCAGGCGCCGACCGTGGTGCCGGGGGTTGCGTGCAGAGATTCGGTGCCGGGCTCCGCACCCCATACGGCGCCGGGGGCGACACGGACGAAGACCTCGTCGGGCCCCGTTCCGGAACTGGCGCCCTCGGTCAGCAGGTAGGCCTGCGCCTCGCCGACGTGAAAGTACATGCCGTGCAGTTGCAGGGTGCCTGCCGCCAGGCGGCGGGCCACCGATTCGTGCGTACGCAGGTGCTCCAACTGCTGGACCACATTGGTCAGACAGAGCTGCTCCACCGCATCGGTGGGCAGTCGGCCGGCGATGCGCGCCCAGGAATGGTGACGGGAACGCATGCGCTCCAAGCTCGGCAGCCCGTGCCGTAGCCAGCGCCACAGGGGTGTCCGGGGCGCCTCCGGAGCGGCCCCCAACAGGGCCTGCATCGCGCCGCATCCTGAGTGACCGCAGATGGTGATCGACTCGACCTCGAGCACGTCCACCGCGTACTCGATGGCGGCAGCCACGGAGTCGTCGTTGGCCGTGGCGCTCCCGGTGTCCGGTGGCGGCACCAGGTTGCCGACGTTTCGCACGGTGAAGAGGTCGCCCGGGCCGCTTGCCGTGATCATGCTGGTGACCAGGCGGGAGTCGGCGCAGGTGAGGAACAACTGTGACGGCCGCTGCCCTTCGGCTGCGAGTCGGGCCAGCTCTCCCCGGACCAGCGGAGCGGTGGTGCGCTGAAACGAACTGAGACCGCTGAGGAGCCGATGGGTGCCGTGCCGGCGACCCGGGGAGCTACTCGGGACAGCGGAAGGGGCAGCCTTCGAGATGACGTGCGAGCCAGCGAGGAAGGTGGTGAGCGCGGCGTCCTGCGCGCGGTCGTGGTCGTGGCAGTGATGGTTGCGCCACGGCGTCCATGGCCGGCAGCAGGAATGGGCGGCCGACGCAGGCTCGGCGATCCGGCCACCGGAGCGTCCGGTGAACTCGATCCGCCCACCCAGTGCGGTCTGAGCCGCGTACCAGTCCTGGATCGTCTCGTACGCCGCGTGATCCATGAAGAAGCCGTCCAGCTCGACCACGGCGTCCGCCCCTTGTGGAAGTTTTCCGAGCAGGCGGCTGAGCCGGGGGACGGCCAGGAAGGTCAGCTGACCCCGAGCGGCGACCAGATAACGGCCGTCCTGTTCCGTCACGGTGATCCTCGTGCGGGCCAGCCGGTGGAGGGCGACGCCCACTGCCACGACGATGCCGAACGCCACACCCTCGAGCACTCCCGCGAGAATCACGCCGCTGATCGTGGCGCCGTACACCAGGAACTCCCTGTGCTTGTGGACCTTGCGGATGTGGGCGAAGCTGACCATCTGGATGCCGACCACCATCACCAGGGCGGCGAGCGCCGCCAGGGGGATCAGCTCGAGGGCTGTGACCAGCAGCATGGCTGCCAGCAGTACCCAGACGCCGTGCAGCACGGTTGATGCGCGGCTCGTCGCGCCCGCCCGCACATTCGCGGAACTGCGTACGGCGCCACCGGAGATGGGAAGGCCTCCGGCGAGTCCTGACACCGCATTGGCGATACCTTGGGCCCGCAGCTCCCGGTCGAGATCGGACCTTTTGATGTACACGGGCGGTGCCGCC
The DNA here is from genome assembly GCF_053591835.1 of Streptomyces sp. NPDC002911. NCBI lineage: Bacteria > Bacillati > Actinomycetota > Actinomycetes > Kitasatosporales > Streptomycetaceae > Streptomyces > Streptomyces sp. NPDC002911. The sequence goes on from NZ_JBSFUO010000011.1 coordinate 155,370, forward strand.
CCGTCTCTGGAAGTGCCTGCTGACCGCTCGGCAGTCAGCTTGTCCACGGAGACCGCAGCCAGCAGGGATTCGAGGCTGGCCACGAGCATCACGGTGAATACGGCTGTAGCCAGCGCTGCGACCGGGCCCTGCGGCAGTTCGGGCAGCACGTGCGAGCGCCATGACGGAAGGTCCACCCGGGCGATGCCGGGGGTCGCCACTGTGGCCACAGCCGTTGCGATGACCACGGCGGCGAGCGCGGCAGGAAATCTGCCCAGCGACGTTCCGATCCGTCCGGGCAGGCGCGGCCACACGATGAGAAGGAAGATTGTCAGGACCCCGACGAGGGGGGCGGCCGGTTCGACCTGTGCCAATTGGGAGGGAAGTGAAAGGGCGTTGTCGAGGGCTGAGCTCTGCGGTGTCCCGCCGAGCACGATATGCACCTGGGCGAGAGCGATGGCCACACCGATACCTGCGAGCGTGCCATGCACGATGGCCGGGCTGACTGCAAGGGCGCTGCGGGCGGCTCTCAGCGAACCCAGCAGAATCTGCAGGAGCCCCGCACCGATGGTGATCGCGCATGTGGTGCGCCAGCCGTAGATCTGGATCAACTCGGCTGTGACGACGGTCAGTCCGGCGGACGGGCCACTGACCTGGAGGGGCGTGCCGCCCAGTAGCCCGGCGACAATGCCGCCGATCGCCGCCGAGACCAGGCCGGCGGCGAGGGGGGCGTCCATGGCGACGGCGAGACCGAGCGACATGGGAACGGCGATCAGAAAGACAGTGATCGAGGCGGACAGATCCGCACCTGAGATGCGGAAGCTTCCGCGGCGGTGCGGGGGCGGCGGGCTGTGGGGACGCTTGAATCCCCAGGCGCGGGAAGCGCGCGAACTGCGGGGTGAGTGTTCGTTGCGGGTAGGGACGCAGGCAGACATATTCCCGTCTCCTCCGGGGCAGCGCGGTCGCGGATGTGAGTGACGGCGGCCGTGGTTCACGGCGTGCAGCGGTGGGTTGAAGCGGCGGGATTTCTAAACTCTCCGTAAATGAATCGTAATGGAGAGTAAAGAAGAGTGTCCATGCTTTCGAGTAAATGGCTCAGTTCATCACCCTTTCAAGTGAATAAGCATCTTTTCACTCGGCTTGTCGTACTGATTCCGGCAGAGCTGCGTGTGAGGTTGACCGCGCCGGGTCGGCACTTCAACGCATGAATCCTGCAAGGAAGAGGGTGGACGGATGATGGCCGTCGCGAAGCGGATCGCCCTGGGGGCCGTGGCCATGGCGCTGATCGCCGGTCTGGCCGGTTGCTCGGCCGTCGGCCCCGCACCAGGAGCGGGGAAGGAGGCGGCCTCCGCCACGGAAGGGAACTCACCGGCGGCGGCGCCGAAGGGGGCGGTCACCCTCATCGGCGACGGTTCCACAGCCTTCACGGGAGCTCAGCCGGAACTTCCCGCGGCCATGCGTCTCAAGCCCGGTCAGAAGCCCCCGCAGTTCGTGGTGTTCTCGTGGGACGGTGCGGGGGAGGACAGCCAGAAGCTGTTCTCGCATTTTCGTGCGGTCGCGAAGAAGTACGACGCCAGGATGACGTACTTCCTCAGCGGCGTGTACCTCCTGCCGGAAGAGAAGAGGGAGCTCTACGACCCGCCTCGGCATTCGTCGGGCCGCTCCGACATCGGGTTCAACGACGCCGAGGGGATCCGCCGGACGCTGACGGAGCTGCGTGCCGCGTGGCTGGACGGCCACGAAATCGGTACCCACTTCAACGGGCACTTCTGCGGGCCGGACGGAGGAGTCGGCACCTGGTCGGTCGAGGAGTGGAAGAGCGAGATCACCCAGGCGAAGTCGTTCGTGAAGAGCTGGAAGACCAACGCCCCTGCCCTCAAGGGTGAAGCGCCCCTGCCCTTCGACTACGACAAGGAGTTGATCGGCGCCCGCACTCCGTGCCTGGAAGGGCAGAAGAACATGGTCGCAGCCGCGCGGACCATGGGGTTCCGCTATGACTCCAGCGGCGTCGGCAACCAGGTCTGGCCTGCGAAGAAGGACGGGATCTGGGATCTTCCCCTGCAACTCGTCCCCATGCCGGGCCGCTCGTTCGAGACGCTCTCGATGGATTACAACTTCATGTTCAACCAGTCCGGTACGAGGACGCAGGGCGACCCGGACAAGCGTGAGTACTGGGGTAACCAGATGCGGGACGGGCTGCTCCAGGCGTTCGACCGCGCCTACAACGGGAACCGCGCTCCACTGATCATCGGCAACCATTTCGAGTCCTGGAACGGCGGCACCTACATGCGTGCGGTCGAGGAGACGATCAAGACGGTCTGTACCCAGCGGGAGGTGCAGTGCGTTTCCTTCCGTCAGCTCGCCGACTGGCTGGACGCGCAGGACCAGGCGACGCTTGCCCAACTCGGGACGCTGAAGGTCGGCCAGAAGCCCCGGCCTGGCTGGACTGCCTTCCTTGCGGGGGCGGCCCCGGGCAAGCGCGCAGGCAGCCCCGTGCCTGCCAGGCCGGTGGATCGGTCGGCAGGCAAGGGGCCCGGCAAGAGCGCGGACTAGGGATCACCCCTGGTGCCGCCCCAGTCCGGCTCAGGCCGGCCGGGCGGCGCCCGTTTGCGTGCACTGCTCATGCAGGACGAAAGCGGGGTCCACCTGGGCAGCCAGGTCGGCCCCCGTCTTCTCGTTGCCCCAGCTCTCCGCGTTCTTCAGATGGAAGTGCACCATCTGTCGCGTGTAGCGCTCCCAGTCGCGTAGCTCGTACGAGTCCTCTGCGGCATTCTGCAGGGCCTGCAGTGCCATGCGGTTGTCCGCCTCGAGCAGCTCGAACGGGGCGGGCCGGCCTTTCTCCATCGTGCGGACCCAGTCGGACTGACCCACGCCGACCAGCAGGTCGTCGCCTACTTCGGCACGCAGGAAACAGAGGTCCTCCTCGCCTTGCACCTTGTTGCCCACCACCTTCAGCGCAATACCGAAGTCCTGTGCGTACTGCTTGTACTGCCGGTAGACGGAGACGCCCTTCCAGGTCGGTTCGGCGACCAGGAAGGTCATGTCGAACCGGGTGAACATGCCCGACGCGAACGAATCCGACCCCGCAGTCATATCGACCACCACATACTCGTCCGGGCCGTCGACCAGGTGGTTGAGGCAGAGTTCGACTGCTCCGACCTTGGAGTGGTAGCAGGCGACGCCGAGATCGGACTCGGTGAACGGACCGGTGGCCATCAGCCGGATCTCTCCGTCATCGAGACGGACCGTGCGGGCGCAGGCGTCGTAGACCGGGTTGTCCTCACGGACGCGCAGGAGTCGGGACCCCTCCCCGGGCGGTGTTGTCTTGATCATGGTTGCGGCGGATGCGATGCGGGGGTTGCTTCCGCGGAGGTAGTCCTTGATGAGAGGCAGTTGGGCCCCCATGGCGGGCAGAGCGGCGGTCTCGTTCTCGTCCAGGCCGAGGGCGGCCCCGAGGTGCTGGTTGATGTCGGCGTCCACCGCGACGACATGGGCTTCATTGGCAGCGAGGTGGCGGATGAAGAGCGAAGACAGCGTGGTCTTTCCGCTGCCGCCCTTCCCTACGAAAGCGATCTTCATGTTCACCTAGGGTAGTGGCATCATCGCTCATTGCTGTCGCCCTTCGTGAAGAAGACCACTCCTGGGCGATATCGCAGCGGGGGCGAGTAGCCTCCCTACTTATGAGTACGACTTCCTCGGACCCGCTGGCCGCCCTAGGGGAACTGCCGGGGGTCGCCGACGCGGTGGACTCCGTACGCAAGGCGGTGGACCGGGTCTACGGGCATCGGGTCATGCGGCGCCGCAGCAATGAGGTCACGGCGGAAGCGTCCCTGCGTGGAGCCCGCGGTTCGGCTGCACTCGCGGGCGCCGACTGGAATCTCGAAGAGGTGCGTCGGCGCACGGACTTCAGCGGTGAGGACGACGCTCGCACCATCGGTGCCGCCTTGAGACTCACGGCGGAGGCGGGGCAGCTGCTCTCGATCTGGAGGCAGTCACCGCTTCGTGTTCTGGCGCGGCTGCACCTGGTGGCGGCAGGTGGCGCTACTCCCGAGGACACGGTCGGTAGGCCCAGGCTGGCGGGCGAGCCGGTGGATGAGCCATTGATCGACGCGCCTGTCCCGGGCGCGGAAGAGGTGTCCGGGCGGCTTGAAGGGCTCTCGCGCCTGATCATCGCCGGTGGTTCGGCGCCCGCGCTCGTCACGTCCTCGGTGGTGCACGGTGAACTGCTGGCGCTTCGCCCCTTCGGTTCGCACAACGGTCTCGTCGCCCGGACCGCCGAGCGGATCGTGCTGATCGGCAGTGGGCTCGACCCCAAGTCGATCTGTCCGGCCGAAGTCGGTCATGCGGAGCAGGGGCGCGCGGCTTACGTGGCCGCCTTCGAGGGATACCTGTCGGGGAGGCCGGAGGGTGTGGCCGCCTGGATCGCCCACTGCGGGCGTTCGGTGGGGCTGGGCGTCAGGGAGTCCACGGCCGTGTGCGAGGCGCTGCAGCGCGGCGCCGCCTAGGCGGGTGCGTGAAATCAAAACCGGTGACGCGGCCGGCTGAGTGCTGCGCAGCCGTATCGGACTCTGCGGACAGGTATTGGAGAAGGGTTGCGGCGGTACCGGTTCCGGTACCGCCGCTGACATGTCCGTCCAGTTACCAAGCGTCCTCGATATGTGCCCATCAGGTCGGGTTCTTTGCCCGCTACCTGGTGCGGCTGGCCCGTAATCGACGGGTCGACGTCGCGTGGGTACTCGACTTTCATGCGTCGGTCCGTGGGCCGTTCGTGCGTGACGGTCATCCTCTCGGATGTCCCTGGTCTCGCGGGCCGTTGAGTCCTTTGTACTCCAGGACGGGGAGGGAGCGGAAGACCTGACTACATTTCTTTACTTTTATGTTCAAATGCAGCCGAATCGGATACGCCTGTGTGTGTGCCCGGAAGGGGCTTTGTCGTCCATGGGGGCGGCGGGCGTCCGATGGCGCCCGTCTGTCCCGCAGCCAGGCCCGGTCAGCCAGTGAGTGAGGCGGTGCGGCGGCGGTTGGCGTACCAGACCAGCCCGGCTGTCACGGCGGCCGCGCCCAGTGCGGCCGCCGCCACGAGTGCCGGCCGCGGTGGCATGGGGAACGTGGGCAGGCGCTGCTTGAGCCGGACAGGCCGATCGAAGACGAGAATCGGCCATTTTCGGAGAGTGGCCTCGCGCCGCAGCGCCCGGTCAGGATTGACGGCGTGCGGATGGCCGACCGACTCCAGCATGGGCACATCGGTGGCGGAGTCGCTGTACGCGTAGCAGCGCGAGAGGTCGTAGCCTTCCGATTCGGCGAGAGCCTCGATCGCTTCGGCTTTGGTCGGCCCGTAGGCGTAGTACTCGACCTCGCCGGTGAAGCAGCCGTCGTCGCCCACGACCATCCGGGTCGCCACGACCCGGTCGGCACCCAGCAGCTCCCCGATCGGTTCGACGACTTCAGCGCCTGAGGTCGAGACGATGACCACATCGCGTCCGGCGGTGTGGTGCTCCTCGATGAGAGTTGCGGCCTCGTCATAGATGATCGGATCGATCAAGTCGTGCAGGGTTTCGGCGACGAGGTCCTTGACCTGCTGGACGTTCCATCCCTTGCAGAGTGCTGAGAGATATTCGCGCATCCGCTCCATCTGGTCGTGATCAGCACCCCCGGCGAGGAACACGAACTGTGCGTACGCGGTGCGCAGTACGTCACGGCGGTTGATCAGCCCGCCCTGATAGAAGGACTTGCTGAAGGTCAGTGTCGATGACTTCGCAATGACCGTCTTGTCCAGGTCAAAGAAGGCTGCTGTACGCGGCGAGAAGCAGTTTTCCACAAAGCTGAGCATAGGGGCCCGCCATTTGGCGTAAAATCCGGCGGGTGGGTTTGCCTGAGAAGGTGCTCGGGTACACCATGGAAGTCACGGATCGTTCGCGACCGTGCTCACCCGGTCCGGCTCTTCCCCCCCCTGAGTCGGCCGTGGGGACGACCCCCGCTCTCCCCCCCGGCGGGGGTCGTCGCATGTCCGGATGCGTTTTGGGGCCCGAGAATGAGGGCCCTCCCCTCCTTGCGGCCGCCGTCGCCCCCCTTCCCTCCGGGTTCATTCGATCATGCATCGTCACCGCGTGTAGCGGAATGACTGCGCTGAGAATGTCGCCTGTACGAGCTAGCGGGATATTCACAACGCCTGAGTTGTCCACAGTTCTTGAGCAAGATCCACATCTTTTTCCGGCTCGTTGCATGTTGATTCCACCCGCGAAGTCCGCGGCTTCCGGAATCGCGCCTCTCGGAAGTGTTCGAGATCGCCGCGAATCCGCACTGAAGGGGCAGTAAGAGGGGGCAGAGATCGTGGAGGGATCTTTCGCGGGCGAAGGCCCGTCCGGTGCTGAAGGGCGGCGGGACGGACCGCTCATCGTGACCGAGGACGCTGACCTGTTGGACGATCTGCTCAGGCTGTGCGCGGCAGCGGGAGCGCTGCCCGAGGTGCATCACGGCCCTCCGGGAACGAGGGGCGGCTGGGAGCGGGCTCCGATGGTTCTGGTGGGCGACGACGCGGCGCGCGGGTGCCGCGGGGCGGCCCGGAGGCCCGGCGTCATGCTCGTCGGGCGGGACCAGGACGACCCGGATGTATGGCGTCGCGCGGTCGAGATCGGGGCCGAATACGTGCTGAGGCTGCCCGATTCCGAAGGCTGGCTGGTCGACCAGATCGCCGACGCGGTGGAGGGTGTGGGCCGGTCCGCGCTCACTGTGGGAGTGATGGGGGGACGCGGTGGCTCCGGCGCATCCACGCTGGCCTGTGCGCTTGCCGTGACAGCGGCGAGGTCCGGCCGCCGGACCATGCTGATCGACGCCGATCCTCTGGGCGGCGGGATCGACGTGCTGCTCGGCGGTGAGGAATCCGAAGGCTTGCGGTGGCCGGATTTCGCCCGTTCGAAGGGGAGGCTGGGCGGAGGGGCGCTGGAGGAGTCCCTGCCCGCGTTGCACGGGCTCCGTGTGCTCAGCTGGAGCCGGGACGACGAGGTGATCGTCCCGCCACAGGCCATGCAGTCCGTGCTCGCTGCGGCGCGCCGGCTCGGTGGAGTGGTGGTCGTGGATCTGCCGCGGCGGATCGACGAAAGCGTGGCAGAGGCGCTGGCACAACTGGACGTGGGGCTGCTGGTCGTGCCCGGCGAGCTGAGAGCGGTCGCGGCAGCGCAGCGAGTGGCGTCCTCGGCTCGAATGGTTTTGGAAGACCTCCGAGTCGTAGCGCGGGGCCCTTACACGGCAGGGCTGGACGAGCAGTGGGTGGCACATGCGCTGGGCCTGCCGCTCGTCGGTGACCTGCCCGCAGAGTCCGGGCTGGCTTCGGCTCAGGACAGTGGTGTGCCACCGGGCGGAAACTCGCGCGGCGCCCTGGCCCGTTTCTGCGCGGCGTTCTGGGACCTGGCGGATGTCCAGGGCCGTTCGGACGGCGTGCCGGCCCGGTCTCGCGAGGAAGAGACGTCATGACCGACGCATTGCTCGACGCCGTACGCCAACGACTCGCCCGCAGCGGTGCGGCGCCCACTCCCGCTGGGGTGGCTGCCGCGCTGAGGGAGCAGGGCCGTTTGCTCGGTGACGCGGAAGTCCTCGGCGCGGCCGAGGAACTGAGGGGGGAACTGGTCGGCACAGGAGTCCTGGAGCGGCTGCTGGCCGACCCGGCGGTGACCGATGTGCTGGTGTCCGCCCCCGACCGGGTGTGGGTGGACCGCGGCGGTGGGCTCGAGCTGACCCGAGTCGTCTTTCCGGATGCGGCCGCCGTCCGGAGGCTGGCTCAGAGGCTCGCCGCGGTGGCGGGGCGCCGGCTGGACGATGCCCGGCCGTGGGTGGACGCCCGGCTGCCGGACGGAACGCGCATACATGCGGTTCTGCCGCCGGTGTCGGTCGGCTCGACGTGCCTCTCGCTGCGGGTGGTGCGGCCCAGGGCCTTCACGCTGGCGGAGCTCGTGTCGGCGGGGACCGTACCACCCGGCGGCGACCGGCTGTTGAGAGCTCTGGTCGAGGCCCGGGTCTCGTATCTGATCAGTGGAGGAACCGGCGCGGGGAAGACGACTCTTCTGTCGAGTCTGCTGGGGGCGGTCGGTGAGCGGGAACGCATCGTACTGGCCGAGGATTCGGCGGAATTGCGCCCGGACCACCCGCATGTGGTGCGTCTGGAATCGCGTCCAGCCAATCAGGAAGGCGCTGGGCGGGTGACGCTGCGGGACCTGGTACGCCAGGCGTTGCGTATGCGCCCTGACCGGCTGGTGGTGGGAGAGGTCCGGGGTGCCGAGGTGACAGAACTTCTGGCGGCTCTCAACACCGGACACGAAGGTGGTTGCGGCACCGTGCACGCCAACGCGGCCGAGCATGTTCCGGCGCGACTGGAGGCTCTCGGGACGGCTGCGGGTCTCGACCGGGCCGCTCTGCACAGCCAATTGGCAGCGGCGTTGTCCGTGGTCGTCCATCTCGTGCGAGACCGGGGAGGGCAGCGACGTCTGGCCGAAGTGCATGTGCTCGAGCGGGATTCCTCAGGGCTGGTCCTCACCGTGCCGGCACTGAGCTGGGGCACTGAGGGGTTCGAGCCGCAGCGGGGCTGGGAGCGGCTCGGAGCGCTGATCGGGGAGGAGCCATGACGGGGCCCGGCTCTGGCGCGCTGATGCAGGTGCCTGTGTGGGTGATGATGGCGTGCTGCGCGGGCGTGGCAGGTGGTCTGGCCGTGGCGCGGGACCCGGGGGCACGGAGGGCTCGGGTGTTGCCGGTCCGACGGCGGCAGGCGCAGTGGGTGCCGGCCGCACGGGCCACGGCCCGCACGCTCTTCGACGGGCGGCAGGAATGGCTGTGTGCCCCTGTGGCGGCTCTTCTCGCCGCGCTGGGGGAATCAGTACTCCCTCTGCTCGCCGGCGCTGTAGCGGTCCCCCTCGTGAGGCGCTGGCTGCGACGGCGGGCTCGGCGGCGTGAGAGTGAGAAGGCGGCCCATGCGGTGATGGGGCTGTGTGGGGCGGTGGTCGGTGAGCTGCGGGCCGGGCGCGAGCCCGGACAGGCTCTGCTCGCTGCCGCGCGGGACACCGGCGCACTGGGCACCGCCGAGTCCGCGGTCCTGGCCGCTGCGCGGTTCGGCGGCGATGTGCCGGGCGCGCTGCGGCAGGCGTCGGCTGGGCCCGGGTTCGACGGGCTCGCGGGGATGGCTGCCTGTTGGCGGGTCGCCGTGAACGGCGGCGCCGGACTCGCGGCCGGACTGGCCCGCGTGGAGAGCGCGTTGCGGGGCGAGAAGCGGCGGCGGGAGGAGCTGAGGGCACAGCTGGCGGGCGCGTGGTCGACGGTTGCGGTCCTGGCGTTGCTGCCGGTGGTGGGGCTGGGACTGGGGGCGGCGCTCGGAGCGGATCCGCTGAGGGTTCTGCTGCACAGCCCGGGTGGACTCATCTGCCTGGTGACGGGTGGCTTGCTGGAGGCTGTGGGGCTGTTCTGGGCATCGCGGATCGTTCGGGCAGGGGAGGCGGCGTGAGCGGGATGCCAGGTGCGGAAGAACCGATGGGGGCGACCGCGTCGGTGCTGGGTGCGGTAGGGGCGGTGCTGGGCACAGCCGCGTATCTCACCCTCGCGCTGTCCGCCGGGCGGCATGAGCGGGCGATACGCAGACGGGGGGCGCTGCTGACCGAGTCCCGTGCGAGCGGGCCGCCAGGACAGGGATGGAAGGGCCTGCGGGGGCCGAGCCGGAGCCGTGCTCGACGGTGGGCGGTGTTTCTGGTCGTCTGGGCGGCCGGCTGGGCGCTTGTCGGCGGGCCCGCCGGATGCGGGATAGGTCTGGCGGCCGCCTACGGAGTGCGGCGGTGGCAGTACTCGGTGAGGGGGCGTGGTGCGGCCGGTGAGAAGGCCGAGGCAGCTTTGATCGCCCGGCAGCTGCCTGTTGCCGCGGATCTGTTGGCGTCCTGCCTTTCGGTGGGCGCCGGACCGCGGGACGCGGCGGAGGCGGTCGGGGAATCCATCGCCGGTCCGGTCGGCGAGCGGCTGGCCCGTACGGCGGCCGAGATCTTGCTCGGTGGTGAACCGGCCGAGGCCTGGGGCCGGTTCGGGGAGATACCGGGTGCCGCGCGACTGGCCCGCTGTCTGGAACAGGCTATGACGACGGGGGCCCCTGCGGCAGAGCCGGTTTCCAGGCTGGCCGATGAGATGCGCGCCGAGCGGGCGAGCGCGGCTGTGGCGCGTGCCCAGCGGGCGGGTGTGCTGATCACCGCACCGGTGGGGCTCTGCTTCCTGCCCGCCTTTCTGGCGGTGGGCGTGGCGCCGGTGGTGATCGGTTTGGCGACTGGTCTGTTGCACCGCAGCTGATCGGAACCGGCCTTTCACGGAGGCCGGCTCCGAAGACAGATCGAGACGAGGACCAGCGAGCCCCCGCGTGGGGCCGGGCTCCGGGTTGCTCGAAGCGCTGATCGAAGTTCCGAACGAAGACAACGTGAGTTCTGAGCAAGGGGGTTGAGATGGGAAGCAGGGTCATGGAGCAGGCTTTGAGTGGGCTGCGTCGCGCGTGGGAGACCAGGTTCGGCAGGAGCGCCCGGGGCCGCGGACTGGACCGGGGGATGACGACGTCCGAGTACGCGGTGGGAACCATTGCCGCCTGCGCCTTCGCGGCGGTGCTCTACAAGGTGGTTACCAGCGGGGCTGTGTTGTCGGCGTTGCAGTCGCTGATCAAGGACGCCCTCGATGCGAAGTTCTGAGGCGTCGCGAAGAGGGCGAGGCGGCGACCGGGGAGCGGTGACGGCGGAGGCGGCCATGGCCATTCCTGTGCTGGTGGCCTTCGTCCTCGCCCTCGTCTGGGCGCTGGTGGCCGCGTCGGACCAGATCCGCTGTGTGGACGCGGCGCGGGCCGGAGCGCGCGCCGCGGCCCGGTCGGAGCCGGAGGCGGCGGTACGGTCCGCGGCGCAGGAAGCGGCGCCGGGCAGGGCCCACGTCGCCGTGGAGCGGGCCGGGGGGCTGTGGCGGGTCCGGGTGGAGGCGCCGACCCCGGGGCCCGGGGCGCTGGGCCTGACACTGAGCGCTGAGGCAGTCGCACTGGCCGAGGACACTGTGGGGACAGAGCTTTGAAGAGGATGGGAGACGGTGGCCCCGGGGCCGGGGACCGTGGGCTGGCGACCGTCTGGGTGGCGGTCACGACGGCGACGCTCTGCGCGGTGTTCGCGACGCTGCTCGCCTTCGGCCAGGCCGTGTCCGCCCGGCACAAGGCCGGTGGCGCGGCGGACATGGCGGCGCTTGCCGCAGCCGACCGGGCGCTGTGGGGCACGGAGGCGGCATGCGAGGCGGCCCGGGAGGTCGCCGTGGCCCAAGGAGTGGAGATCGTGCGTTGTGGGGTTCAGGGCGAGATCGCCGACGTGACGGCCCGCGCGCGTTTCGGCCCTTACGCGCCTCAGGTCAGGTCGAGAGCGGGGCCTCCGGAGGCCCCGCTGCGTCCGGTGGCGCGGTCCTGAGCAGTTCGGCCAGAAGGCGTACTGCACCCCGCTTGTGCAGGGGTTCGTTGCCGTTGCCGCACTTGGGGGACTGGATGCAGGAGGGGCAGCCCGCCTCGCACTCGCAGGACGCGATGGCCTGACGCGTCGCTGTGAGCCACGTGCGGGCCGTGTGGAAGGCGCGTTCTGCGAAGCCTGCGCCACCCGGATGGCCGTCGTAGACGAACACCGTAGGAAGGAGCGTGTCGGGGTGGAGCGGAACGGAGACACCGCCGATGTCCCAGCGGTCGCAGGTGGCGAAGAGCGGAAGCATCCCGATGGAGGCGTGCTCGGCCGCGTGCAGTGCGCCTCCGAGGATCTCCGGGCTGATCCGGGCGGCATCGAGCTGGTCCTCGGTGACCGTCCACCACACGGCTCGGGTGCGCAGGGTGCGCGGTGGCAGGTCGAGCTTGGTCTCGCCCAGTACCTCTCCGGTGATCAGCCTCCGGCGCAGGAAGGAGACGACCTGATTCGTGACCTCGACGGAGCCGAAGCAGAGCCGGCCGTCACCCCACGGGATCTCGGTGTCGGTCTCCAGCACGGCGATCGCTGTCGTGTCACGGGCGTTGGTCGAGTAGGGAGGGACGGCTTCCTCCACCAGAGCCACCGAATCCACCAGGTCCAGCTTCCGGACCAAGTACGTGCGGCCCTGGTGGAGGTGGACCGCGCCCTCGTGCACGGCGGTGTGCGCAGCCGATTCATCGACCGTGCCCAGCAGCCGGCCTGTGCCCTCCTCGACGATCTGGACCGGACGGCCGCCCTCGCCGCGGATGTCCGTGAGGTCGGCGGCCCGTTCGCGACGGGTCCAGTGCCAGCCCGTGGCCCGCTTGCGCAGCAGCTTCGCGGCTTCGAGCTGTGGCAGCAGGTCGGGCACCGCAGGGCCGAAGAGGGCGATGTCGGCTTCCGTGAGCGGGAGCTCCGCGGCCGCTGCACACAAATGGGGAGCAAGGACGTAGGGGTTGTCCGGGTCCAGGACGGTCGACTCCACGGGCTGCTGGAAGAGCGCCTCGGGGTGATGGACGAGGAAAGTGTCCAGCGGGTCGTCCCTGGCCACAAGGACGGCGAGGGCGCCCTGCCCCGAGCGTCCGGCGCGGCCGGCCTGCTGCCAGAGGGAGGCGCGGGTGCCCGGATAGCCGGCGATGATGACGGCGTCCAGGCCCGAGACGTCGATGCCGAGCTCCAGAGCGGTCGTGGCTGCCAGTCCGAGCAGGTCTCCGGAGTGCAGTGCTCGTTCCAGAGCCCGCCGCTCCTCGGGCAGATAGCCGCCGCGGTAGGCGGCGACGCGCCCGGGCAGCGAGCGGTCCACCTCGGCCAGCCGTTCCTTGGCGATGAGGGAGATGAGTTCGGCGCCGCGCCGGGAGCGTACGAAGGCGACCGAGCGCACGCCCTGAACGGTCAGGTCGGTCAGGAGGTCGGCGGTCTCGGCCGTGGCGGTACGGCGAACGGGAGCTCCCTTCTCGCCGTGCAGCTCCGTCAGTGGCGGTTCCCAGAGGGCGAAGACCATCTCGCCCCGGGGCGAGGCGTCGTCGGCGACCTCTTTGACGGGCAGGCCCGTGAGGCGGCCCGCAGCGACCGAGGGCTGTGCGGCGGTGGCGGATGCGAGGAGGAAGACCGGATCGGATCCGTAGCGGGCGCAGAGGCGGCGCAGGCGGCGCAGCACCTGAGCCACATGGGAGCCGAAGACGCCCCGGTAGGTGTGGCACTCGTCGATGACGACGAAGCGAAGGGAGCGGAGGAAGGAGGCCCAGCGGGGGTGGGACGGGAGGATGCCCCTATGCAGCATGTCGGGATTCGTCAGGACGTAATTGGCGTACTGGCGCACCCATTCGCGTTCTTCGACCGGCGTGTCCCCGTCGTAGACCGCCGGCCGGATCGCGGAGCCGAGGGGGGCCGCGAGCACTTTCACCGCACGGCGCTGGTCGGCGGCCAGGGCCTTCGTGGGGGACAGGTACAGCGCGGTGGCGCCGCGGCCGTTCGGGGCATCCGAGCCGTCGAGGAGGGTGCTCAGTACCGGAGCGAGGTAGGCGAGCGACTTGCCGGACGCCGTGCCCGTGGCGATCACGACGGACTCGCCGTCCAGGGCGTGCTCGGCGGCGGCGGCCTGGTGCGTCCACGGATGGCCGATGCCGGCCCGGCCAATCGCCGAGATCACTTCTGGCCGGATGCGATCCGGCCAGATGGCATGGGTTCCCTCACGCGGGGGCAAGTGCTCCGTATGAGTGATGCGCGCTGCCCGGCCCGCCGCTGCGGCGAGCCGGTCGAGAACCACCGTGGGAGAGGGGCGCGAGCCCGTGTTCTCCGGTGGTCGACTGGGGCGGTGATTCTTGGCCATCGGCACCGAGTGTGTCACTGGCATGACGGACAATGGTCCCAAGGCGTCGTGCATGGCTGCTGGTAAGTGATTGAATGCCATCGCGGCTGGCGATCCGTCCCCTGGCCTCCGTCGGGGAGACCGAGGGGCGACCGCTCGATAGCAAGGTGCTGGAGGATCCGTGGACCTGTCCCTGTCGACTCGCAATGTGTCCGGGCCTGGTGGCGACCGTACGGTCGTCGAGGTCGGTGGCGAGATTGATGTGTATACCGCGCCCAAGCTGCGCGAGCAGTTGGTCGAGTTGGTGAATGACGGCAGCTACCACTTGGTTGTCGACATGGAAGGCGTCGACTTCCTCGACTCCACCGGCCTCGGCGTGCTCGTGGGTGGCTTGAAGCGTGTCCGGGCCCATGAGGGCTCGCTGCGCCTGGTGTGCAACCAGGAGCGCATTCTCAAGATTTTCCGGATCACAGGTCTGACCAAGGTGTTTCCCATTCACACCACGGTCGACGAGGCTGTCGCGGCTACCGACTGAGCCGTCGGTGCAGGCTGGCAGCTCCAAGGCCGGCAGGCACGCAGTGACAGACCGGCAGGCGGCAGCAGACGGGCCGCCACGAGCAGGCGGTCGACCCATTGGTCGGCTGCCGGCTTCGCTGGTTTCCGGAGAGGAAATGAGAGCAGGGGTACCGGGCGCCACGCCCGGGCCCCTGAGATGCACGCTCATACGTTCGAGGGGGATGGCATGCCAACCGTTGAACTCCGCTTCAGCGCTCAGCCCGAACACGTCAGGACGGCCCGCCTTGTGGCAGCCGCCGTGGCACGCCGGGCCGGCGTCGACGAGGCGGTGCTCGACGAGGTCAGACTCGCAGTCGGTGAGGCGTGCAGCCGCGCCGTGGGACTGCACCGGAGCCGCCATGTCGCCGCTCCGGTCACGGTCATTCTGACCGAGGACGAGAAGGCTTTCTCCATCGAGGTCGGCGACGGGCTTCCCGCTCCGGGTAGTGACGCCTCGGTGCAGGGAACGCCAGGCGACGGAGGTCCGGACGACCCGGAGACCGATGCCGACAGCGAGGACGAGATGGGCCTGGCGGTCATCAGAGGCCTGGTGGACGACGTGGAAGTCCGCACGGGTGCGGACGGTGGAGTGATCCGCATGACCTGGCCGACGGCTCCGGCTGTCGTGCTCCCCTGACCCAGCCCAGCCCAGCCCAGCCCAGCCCAGCCTGCCTGGCGTGGCCCGCTCCCTCGACGCAGTTGCTCCCCATCCCCGCCTCGCTCCGCCCTGCCTGCGCAGCCCCCACCTCGCCTTGCGGAACCAGCCCGCCCCCGTGCGGCCTTCGGCTGGTCGGCGTGATCGCGCTTTCGGACCCTGCTGAGCAGGGCCTTTTCTTTTTTCTTGATCGATGATCTCGGGCAATTCCGTACGCGCCATGCGGCTGCCCCATTACTGCATTCGGGTTCGGGTGTGAGTAAGATCGTTTGCCATTGGGTGGACGAAAGTCGATTTCATTGACCACCCACTGTTTTGATCTGGTTCTGCTCCCTACAATCCGTCCACGTCTTGAGCGCTCAGCTTCAGGAGGACGTATGGCGGAGTTCTTCAACACCCCACTGGCAGAACTGGCGCACGTTTCCGTACCTTCCGGCCGGTCCACCTCACTCGCAGCCGCAGTACTCACCGACGGCAACCGCCTGATCGTCGTCGTCATCGCGGTTGTCGCCCTAGCCGCGCTGGTCGTGGCCAGGCTGCTCGTACGCCGGGTGCTGGCGGCCGGCGAAGGCACCGAACGGATGAAAGAGATCGCGGCGGCCGTCCAGGAAGGAGCACATGCCTACCTGGCCCGGCAGCTGCGCACCGTCGGCATCTTCGCCGGCGTCGTGTTCTTCCTGCTTCTGCTGCTTCCGGCCGAAAACTGGTCGCAGCGCACGGGGCGCTCGTTGTTCTTCCTGGTGGGTGCGCTTTTCTCGGCAGCCACCGGGTACATCGGTATGCGGCTCGCAGTCCGCAGCAATGTGCGCGTGGCTGCCGCCGCACGTGAGGCGACTCCCGCCGCGGGAGAAGCGGAAAAGGATCTCACCACGGTTTCGCACAAAGCGATGAAGATCGCTTTTCGTACGGGTGGCGTGGTCGGCATGATCACTGTGGGTCTCGGCCTGCTCGGTGCCTCCTGTGTGGTGCTCGTCTACGCCGCCGACGCGCCCAAGGTGCTGGAGGGGTTCGGTCTCGGTGCCGCGTTGATCGCCATGTTCATGAGGGTCGGGGGCGGCATCTTCACCAAGGCCGCAGACGTGGGTGCCGACCTCGTGGGCAAGGTGGAGCAGGGCATCCCCGAGGACGACCCGCGCAACGCCGCCACCATCGCCGACAACGTGGGCGACAACGTCGGTGACTGCGCGGGCATGGCCGCCGACCTGTTCGAGTCGTACGCTGTGACGCTCGTGGCAGCACTCATCCTGGGCATGGCAGCCTTCGGGGACTCGGGGCTCGCCTTTCCGCTGATCGTGCCGGCGATCGGTGTGATCACGGCGATGATCGGGATCTTCGCCGTCGTTCCCAGGCGCACCGACCGCAGCGGGATGAGCGCCATCAATCGCGGATTCTTCGTCTCCGCCGTGATCTCGCTCGTCCTCGTGGCGGTGGCCGCCTTCATCTATCTGCCGTCCTCGTACGCGGAGCTGGACGGGGTCACCGACGAAGCCATCACCTCGCACGGCGGCGACCCGCGCATCTTCGCGCTGGTCGCCGTAGCCATCGGCATCGTGCTCGCCGCCTTGATCCAGCAACTCACCGGCTACTTCACCGAGACCAGCCGGCGCCCGGTCCGGGACATCGGTAAGTCCTCGCTGACCGGCCCGGCGACCGTGGTGCTCGCGGGTATCTCCATCGGCCTGGAGTCGGCCGTCTACACCGCGCTCCTGATCGGTCTCGGCGTCTACGGGGCTTTCCTGCTCGGCGGCACGTCGATCACGCTGGCGCTCTTCGCGGTGGCCCTGGCAGGGACCGGCCTGCTGACCACCGTGGGTGTCATCGTCGCGATGGACACCTTCGGACCGGTCTCCGACAACGCCCAGGGCATCGCCGAGATGTCCGGGGACGTCACAGGCGCCGGAGCCCAGGTCCTCACGGACCTGGACGCCGTCGGCAACACCACCAAGGCCATCACCAAGGGCATCGCGATCGCCACGGCAGTTCTGGCGGCGGCGGCGCTCTTCGGCTCGTACCGGGATGCCATCGCCTCGGCGGTCGACGACGTGGGGGCCAGGGCGGGAGAGCTCGGGCTGAGTCTGGACATCTCGCAGCCGAACAACCTGGTGGGCCTGATCCTCGGAGCCGCGGTCGTCTTCTTCTTCTCCGGGCTGGCCATCAACGCCGTCTCCCGTTCGGCCGGGGCCGTGGTCCACGAGGTGCGGCGGCAGTTCCGGGAACACCCCGGGATCATGGACTACACGGAGAAGCCGGAGTACGGACGCGTCGTCGACATCTGTACCAAGGACGCGCTGCGCGAGCTCGCCACGCCCGGGCTGCTCGCGGTCCTTGCGCCGATCGCGGTCGGGTTCTCCCTGGGGGTCGGGGCCCTTGGTTCCTATCTCGCGGGAGCGATCGCCACCGGCACCCTCATGGCAGTTTTCCTCGCCAACTCCGGTGGTGCGTGGGACAACGCCAAGAAGCTCGTCGAGGACGGCCACCACGGCGGAAAGGGCAGCGAGGCCCATGCCGCGACGGTCATCGGCGACACGGTCGGCGATCCCTTCAAGGACACGGCGGGCCCGGCCATCAACCCCCTTCTCAAGGTGATGAATCTGGTGGCGCTGCTTATCGCTCCCGCGGTGGTGCAGTTCAGTTACGGCGAGGACGCGAGCGCGGGGGTACGGGCTCTGGTGGCCGTCATCGCCATTGTGGTCATCGTCGGTGCAATCCATGTGTCCAAGCGACGAGGGATTGCCGTGGGCGACAGCGACAGCCCGGGTGGTGGTGACGGTGACGACGGAGGGAGCGGCCCCGCCAAGTCCGCCGGACCTGCCGCAGTCTCGTGAGGCACGGCGTGGCGGGCCGGCGGGCCCGTAGGTGACGCTTGCTCAGCGCAGCTGCGGACGGCACATCCTGATGTGCCGTCCGCAGCGTCTGCGGCTCGAGCGGACTTCCGCGGGCGAGACGGGTCCCGTACGGGGGTCCGGTGGGCAGGTGAGTTGTATCTCCCTCGTTTCCTTTGGTGTAAATGGCTGCAAAAGCGTGTATATCGAATACCCCGCGCCTGATTGTCGCCCACTCGACGTGTAAGTTCCGGGCCGAGAGCCTTGGAAGGGACCCAATCCGGTGAACAAGAAGCTTGCAGCCGCACTGTCCGGCGGTGCGGTACTCGTGCTGACGCTGTCGGGCTGCAGCGACGACAGCGACAACAAGGTGAACGACTGGGCGAAGAAGGTCTGCGACCAGGTTCAGCCGCAGCTGCAGAAGATCGCGGACGCCAATGCCGCGATCCAGCAGCAGACGGGCGACGACAGCAAGCCTGCCGACGTCCAGAAGACCGACTCGGCCGCCTTCCAGCAGATCTCGCAGGCGTACAAGTCGCTGGGCACGGCTGTGCGGTCGGCGGGCGCGCCGCCCGTGGAGGGCGGAGACACCACGCACAAGGAGGCCGTGAAAGAGCTCAACGCTTCCTCGACGGCTTATGTGAACCTGAAGACGAAGGTCGACGCGCTCGATCCGGAGGACCAGGCGAAGTTCGCCGACGGTCTCAAGGACATCGCCGATGAGCTGACAAAGATCAGCACCAACGGTGACCAGGCGCTGAAGAACCTTCAGTCCGGCGAGGTCGGTTCCGCGATGGCGAAGCAGAAGGGCTGCCAGAAGCCGACGGCCTCGGCTCCCCCTGCTTCCGCTCCGTCCGCCCCGACATCGAAGTCCGCATCGCCTTCGGCCTCGGCGGTCGAGAAGTCGTAGCGGTCGGGAAGCCGTAGCGGTCGAGACCCCCCTTGCAGCTGCCCGGCCGCCCCTCGGGGGGCCGGGCAGCTGCCGTTGTCGGCGTGAGCGGACACAATGGGCGGGTGAGTACGACCAGCCTCCCTGCATCCGACCGTGCCCCCCGGCTTCGCGAAGCCCTGATCACCGCCGCGTTCACCGCCGATGGCCTCCTCGAACGGCTCGGCGCGCCCGCGTACGCCGCGCTCGCCCGTAGCGAAACCGTCCCGGCACTCCGGGCCACCCGCGGGGATTCGCCTCTCGACACGCTGGTGCGGCTGTTCCTTCTGCAGCGCCCCGTTCCGGCTGCCGCGGCTGCCGCCGCCCTCCCGCTGGAGGAGTGCGTGGAGGACGGCTGGGTGGTCCACGAGGGCGGCCTGGTGACAGCCACCGTCGACGTCCGGCCCTACGGCGGGCCCGAGGGGCAGGACTGGTTCATCGTCTCCGACCTGGGGTGCGCGGTCGGCGGGGCCGGCGGCATCGGTTCGCACGAGGAAGGCGTTGTCCTGGGAGTCGGCGGGGCCTCCACCACGCTCGCCGGGATCACCGTACGCAGGCCCGTGACCTCCGCCCTCGATCTCGGTACCGGCTCGGGCATCCAGGCCCTGCACGCCGCCCAGCACGCCACCCGGGTCACAGCCACGGACGTCAACCCGCGTGCGCTGGAATTCACCCGCCTGACTCTTGCCCTGTCCGGAGCGGCACCCGCCGATCTGCGCGAGGGTTCTCTCTTCGAACCGGTCGGTGCCGAGACGTACGACCTGATCGTGTCCAACCCGCCCTTCGTCATCTCGCCCGGTGCCCGGCTGACATATCGCGACGGCGGCATGGGCGGCGACGATCTGTGCCGGAACCTCGTGCAGCAGGCCGGGGACCGGCTCAACGAGGGCGGGTACGCGCAGTTCCTCGCCAACTGGCAGCACGTGGAGGACGAGGAGTGGCAGGACCGGGTGCGCTCCTGGGTGCCGGCGGGCTGTGACGCCTGGATCGTGCAGCGCGAGGTGCAGGACATCACGCAGTACGCCGAGCTGTGGCTGCGCGACAGCGGCGACCACCGCGCCGACCCCACCGTGTACACCGAGCGGTACGAGGCCTGGCTGGACGAGTTCGAGGCCCGCAACACCAAGGCCGTCGGCTTCGGCTGGATCGCGCTCCGGAAGTCCGCCGCGGCTGCCGCCGGAAATCCCTCGATCGTGGCCGAGGAGTGGCCGCACGCGGTGGAGCAGCCCCTCGGGCCCGCCGTCGAGGCGCATTTCGCACGCCAGGACTATCTGCGGGAGCACGACGACGCGGCGTTGCTCGCCGCACACTTCACGCTTGCCGAGGAGGTCGTGCAGGAGCAGGTCGGGCTGCCGGGTGCCGAGGATCCCGAGCATGTGGTGCTGCGTCAGCACCGCGGGATGCGGCGTGCGACCAAGGTCGATGCCGTCGGGGCCGGGTTCGCCGGCGTGTGCGACGGTTCGCTGCCCGCGGGCCGGATCCTGGACGCCATCGCCCAGCTGATGGCCGAGGACCCGGTGCTGCTGCGCGACCGCACCCCGCAGGCGATCCGACTGCTGGTGGAGGAAGGCTTCCTGGAGCCCGTGCGGTGACGCGGCGCCGTGTCGGTGCGGGCTTCCCCAGCAGCGCCCGCTTCCCCGCCGGTGTCGGCGTTCCCGGTGCGCAGCCGCGCTCCGTTCTCGCGCGCCGGAGCCGCGCCCTCCGACGCTCAACACCCCTCTGACCAGCCCGTGAGCCCCCGCTTTCACGCCGCTCGGGAGCGGCCCGCGGGTTCCGCTCACGGCCGTTCCCAGGGCAGCCGCCCGGTGTTCATCCCGGGTTCGTACCGACGATGTGCCGACGTGGCAGCCTCTCCTCTGGCAGAGCCGCACGCACAGTGCGACGGCAAGAAAACCGAGGGGTCCGGACATGGAAAGCGTCACCGCGGTCTTCGCCGGTGCGGCCTTCGTGCTGTTCGGCGCCGCCCTCCTGGCCTGGACAGGGGCGCGCACCATCCAGCGTGCGCCGGTGGCGCTCGGTGTGAGCCCCGTCGCCTCCATCGCTCTCGCCGCGCTCTTCGGCGTACTCTTCCTTGTCCTCGGCGTGTGGTGTTTCAGCCGCGTCTGAATCCACTTGTGCGGCAGGGCCGGCGGCGGGCGGGCAGGCGTCCCGCACGGTTTCCCGACAGGGCCTCGAAACCCGCAGGCGACAGCACCGCGAGCAGCGGACCGGACAGTCCGGGCGGCAGGAATGGCGGAAGTCGGGTTACCGTTCGAGTGGCCGTTGCGGGCTTTTGCCGTTTGACACGGGGGCGGGTTGTACCGTCACACTCCGCAGCGACAGCACCGCGGGCAGCCTCAGAGCGCTGCCCGGATGCCCACGAGTGCCGACCGGAGAGAAGAGCGAAGTTGTCCCCGACCAGCGAGAGCGCAGGCCGCCGACTCGTCATTGTCGAGTCGCCTGCCAAGGCGAAGACGATCAAGGGCTATCTCGGCCCCGGATACGTCGTCGAGGCGAGCGTCGGGCACATCCGCGACCTGCCGAACGGCGCCGCCGAGGTGCCGGACGAGTACACCGGTGAGGTACGCCGCCTCGGCGTGGACGTCGACAACGACTTCCAGCCGATCTACGTCGTCAATGCAGACAAGAAAGCCCAGGTCAGGAAGCTCAAGCAGCTCCTCGCCGAATCCGACGAACTCTTCCTCGCCACCGATGAGGACCGCGAGGGCGAAGCCATCGCGTGGCACCTGCAGGAAGTCCTCAGGCCCAAGGTCCCGGTTCACCGGATGGTCTTCCACGAGATCACCAAGGACGCGATCCGGGCCGCCGTCGCCAATCCGCGTGAGCTCAACCAGCGCATGGTCGACGCCCAGGAGACCCGCCGTATCCTCGACCGCCTCTACGGCTACGAGGTCTCGCCGGTCCTGTGGAAGAAGGTCATGCCGCGGCTTTCCGCAGGCCGTGTCCAGTCCGTGGCCACCCGCCTCGTCGTCGAGCGGGAGCGCGAGCGCATCGCCTTCCGGTCCGCCGAGTACTGGGACCTGACCGGCACCTTCGCCACCGGGCGCACCGGTGACGCCTCGGACCCCTCGACGCTCACCGCCCGCCTCAGCGCGGTCGACGGGCGCCGCATCGCCCAGGGCCGTGACTTCGGTCCGGACGGGCAGCTCAAGTCCGGCTCGGACCGGACGCTGCACCTGGACGAGGCGAACGCCCGCGCCCTGGCGGTGGCGCTCGCCGACTCCACGTTCGCGGTCCGCTCGGTCGAGTCGAAGCCGTACCGCCGCTCGCCGTACGCCCCGTTCCGCACGACGACCCTCCAGCAGGAGGCGAGCCGCAAGCTGGGCTTCGGGGCCAAGGCCACGATGCAGGTGGCGCAGAAGCTGTACGAGAACGGCTTCATCACCTATATGCGTACGGACTCCACGACGCTCTCGGACACCGCGATCTCCGCTGCCCGCGCGCAGGTCACGCAGCTGTACGGGGCGAATTATCTGCCGGACAAGCCCCGAACGTACGCCGGGAAGGTCAAGAACGCGCAGGAGGCGCACGAGGCGATCCGCCCCTCCGGCGACCGCTTCCGCACCCCGGCCGAGACGGGCCTCACCGGCGACCAGTTCCGGCTGTACGAGCTGATCTGGAAGCGGACCGTCGCCTCTCAGATGAAGGATGCCGTCGGTAACTCCGTCACCGTCAAGATCGGTGGCCGGGCGAGCGACGGCCGTGACGCCGAGTTCTCCGCGTCCGGCAAGACGATCACTTTCCACGGCTTCATGAAGGCGTACGTCGAGGGCGCGGACGACCCGAACGCCGAGCTGGACGACCGCGAGCGGCGGCTGCCGCAGGTCGCCGAGGGTGACGCGCTGACCGCCGACGAGGTGACCGTCGACGGCCACGCCACCAAGCCGCCGGCCCGTTACACCGAGGCCTCGCTGGTCAAGGAGCTCGAGGAGCGGGAGATCGGCCGCCCGTCGACGTACGCCTCGATCATCGGGACCATCCTGGACCGCGGCTATGTGTTCAAGAAGGGCACGGCCCTGGTGCCGTCGTTCCTCTCGTTCGCCGTGGTCAACCTGCTGGAGAAGCACTTCGGCCGACTCGTCGACTACGACTTCACCGCCCGCATGGAGGACGACCTCGACCGCATCGCGCGGGGCGAGGCCCAGTCCGTGCCGTGGCTGCGGCACTTCTACTTCGGCACCGGCGACGACACGACCGGCGCGGGCGCGGCCTCCTCCGCGGGTAACGGCGACGGGGACCACCTCGGTGGCCTGAAGGAGCTCGTGACCGACCTGGGCGCCATCGACGCCCGCGAGATCTCCTCGTTCCCCGTCGGGAACGACATCAAGCTCCGCGTCGGCCGCTACGGCCCGTACATCGAGCGCGGCGAGAAGGACTCCGAGGGTCACCAGCGCGCGGACGTGCCGGAGGACCTGGCGCCCGACGAGCTGTCCGTGGAGTACGCGGAGGAGCTGCTGGCCAAGCCCAGCGGTGATTTCGAACTCGGCGCCGACCCGGTCAGCGGGCACCAGATCATCGCCAAGGATGGGCGCTACGGTCCGTACGTCACCGAGGTGCTGCCCGAGGGCACGCCGAAGACGGGCAAGAACGCGGTGAAGCCGCGGACGGCCAGTCTCTTCAAGTCCATGTCGCTCGATACGGTGACGCTGGCCGACGCGCTCAAGCTGATGTCGCTGCCGAGGGTCGTCGGTGAGGACGCCGAGGGTGTCGAGATCACCGCGCAGAACGGCCGCTACGGGCCTTACCTCAAGAAGGGCACGGACTCGCGTTCGCTGACGTCCGAGGACCAGCTCTTCGACATCACGCTCGACGAGGCCCTCGCGGTCTACGCCCAGCCGAAGCAGCGCGGGCGGGCCGCCGCCAAGCCGCCGCTGAAGGAACTGGGCACGGACCCCGTGAGCGGTGCTCCGGTGGTCGTGAAGGACGGCCGCTTCGGCGCGTACGTCACCGACGGTGAGACGAACGCGACGCTGCGGACCGACGACAGCGTCGAGGACATCACGCCGGAGCGCGGCTACGAGCTGCTCGCCGAGAAGCGGGCCAAGGGGCCGGCGAAGAAGACGGCGAAGAAGGCTCCGGCCAAGAAGGCGACGGCGAAGAAGGCCACGGCGAAGAAGGCCACGGCGAAGAAGGCCACGGCGGCCAAGAAGACGACGACCGCGGCCAAGAAGGCGCCCGCGAAGAAGACGGCCGCGGCGAAGAGGGCGGCTTCGGCTTCGTCCGAGGAGAGCTGACCGTCGCGTATCGGTTCTGAGGCAGTGCAGAGCTGACCGTCGGCTGTACGGGAACGCCGGAAGGGCTGGGACGTCCCAGCCCTTCCGGCGTTCCCGTGACAGACGGCCCGCGTTCCCTGTGGGGCATATATGTTCGGACGCGGTCTCCGGGCACCTCTCCGCTCCCGATAGGCTGGGCGGATGACGCGAGCCGAGCAGCCACCGGTCGTGAGCCCCACCTCCGACACACTTGCCGCAGACTCACGCGAGCGCGCCGTACGAGCCTTGTTGCGTGTTCCCCCGCTCAGGCGGTTGTGGAGCGCCCAGCTCGTCGGCAGTATCGGCGATTCACTCGCCCTTCTTGTGCTTGTGCTGTTGTCGCTGCAGGCGGCGGTCCTCGAGGGCTCCTTCGGGGCCGGATACCGCGGGGCGGCCTTTGCCGTCGCCGCCGTGTTCGGTGCCCGGATTGTTTCCACCGTGCTCTTCGGAGCCGTACTCCTGGGGCCTCTGACGGCGCTCACGGCACCCGGCGGTCCCGTCGACCGCCGCTGGCTGATGATCGGGACGGACGGGCTGCGGCTCGCTCTGCTGGTCGTCGCGCCCCTATGGATCGACTGGATGCCGGACAAGGCACTCATGATGATCCTGATCACCGTCTTCGTCGCCGGTGGCGGCGAACGGCTGTGGGCGGTGGCCAAGGAGAGCGCGGCTCCCGCGCTGCTCCCAGCCCCGCCCCCGGAGGGCGCCGCGGTGCGCCCGCTGCCGGACCACCTCGATGCCCTGCGCAGGCTCTCCCTGCGGACGAACTTCCTGGCGGTCCCCGCGGCCGCCGCCGTGCTCGTGGTCGCCGCGCTGATCGGTGAACTGCTCGGCACCGGCTTCGACTGGTTCTCCCTCCACCAGGCCGCTCTCGGCTCCTACGTCGCGGCAGGTCTCTTCGCCGCCTCCGTCTCGACCCTGTACTTCCTCGATTTCCCGGCCACGCAGACGCCCCGCCCCCGTTCGCCCCTGGAAGGCCTGCGCAGGCCGGTCACCGGAACGGGGCCGGACAAGGGCCGCACCGGCAGCGTCCCGCTGGTCGTCGCCGCGTGCGCCGCGGTCGCCGGGGCCGTCGCCGCCGCTGCCGCCGTCTCGGTGCTGCACGCCGCCGACCTCGGTGGCGGGCCCGCCACCTTCGCCCTGCTGGTTCTGGCCCTGACCAGTGGCACCGCGCTCGGTATCCGTACCGCGCGCAAGGTGCTGCCCGCCCTGTCGCGACGCCGGCTGCTGGCTCTGGCGGTCGCCGTCACGGGTGTGGCGCTCCTGGCGCTCGGCTTGGTGCCCGACACCGCCACCGGGCTGCTGATCGCGCTGCTCGCCGGTTACGCGGCGGGCGTCGCCGCACACATCGGGCATGCGGTCATCGACCAGGAGACGGAGGTGTTCCGGCAGTCCAGGGCCACCGAACACCTCCAGGCCGTCGTCCGGGTGCTGGTCGCGCTCGGCGCGGTGGGCGGTCCGCTGCTCGCCACAGCCATCGGGCGGCACCGTCTGGGGTCCGGTGACTTCGTCTTCGCGCACGGTGGCGCGGCCTTCGCGCTGATGCTCATCGGCGCCCTGCTGCTGCCCGTCGCGGTGATCGTCCTCGCAAAGACCGACGACCGCGCCGGGGTACCGCTGCGCCGTGATCTGCGTGAGGCGCTGCGTGGAGGCGATCCCGCCGTCGCCCCCGCGGCGAGCGGTTTCTTCCTCGTACTGGAGGGCGGCGACGGAGCCGGCAAGTCCACTCAGGTCGAGGCGCTCGCCGAATGGATCCGTGCCAAGGGTCACGAGGTCGTCGTGACCCGTGAGCCGGGCGCCACCCCGGTCGGCAAGCGGCTGCGTTCCATCCTGCTGGACGTCTCGTCGGCCGGTCTGTCGAACCGCGCCGAGGCACTCCTGTACGCCGCCGACCGCGCCGAGCACGTCGACTCGGTCGTCCGTCCGGCACTGGAGCGCGGCGCGATCGTCATCTCGGACCGCTACATCGACTCGTCGGTCGCCTACCAGGGCGCGGGCCGCGACCTCGCCCCGACCGAGATCGCCCGGATCTCGCGCTGGGCGACGAGCGGACTCGTACCGCATCTGACGGTGCTTCTGGACGTCGATCCGGAGACGGCGCGGGAGCGCTTCACCGAGGCGCCCGACCGGCTCGAGTCCGAGCCGGCCGAATTCCACACCCGGGTGCGGTCCGGCTTTCTCACCCTCGCGGCGGCCGACCCGGCCCGCTACCTCGTGGTGGACGCCGGTCAGGAACCGGAAGCGATCACCACGGTCGTACGCCACCGGCTCGACCACCTCCTGCCGCTCTCCGAGGCCGAGATCAAGGCCCAGGAGGACGCGCGCAAGGCAGCCGAGGAGGAGGCCAGGCGCAAGGCCGCGGAAGAGGCGGCCCGGAAGGCCGAGGAGGAGCGGCTGGAGCGCGAGCGGCAGGCTCAGCTTGCCAAGCTCCGTGCCGAGGAGGAGGAGCGCAAGCGCCGCGAGGAGGAAGAGGCGCGGCAGCGTGAGGCCGAACGTCAGGCGGAGGAGGCCCGGCAGCGCGCCGAGGAGGCACGCCGCCGGGCGGAAGAGGAGCGGGCCCGTCTCGAGGCCGAGGAGCGGGTGCGTGAGGCCGAACAGGAGCGGCTGCGCCGACAGGCTCAGGAGGAGGCGCGGCTACGCAAGGAGGCGGAGGAGCTGCGTCTGGAGAAGCAGCGCAGGGCGGAGGAGGCGCTGGTACGGGCCGAGGAGGCACGCCGTCGCGCCGAGGCCGAGGCTGCTGCCCGGGCCGAGGAGGCCGCGGCCGCGCAGCGTGCCCAGGAGACCGGCCGTTCCGGTTCCGCCGGGCACTCCGTGCCGGACAACGAGCTCACCGTCCCGACTCCGGTCGTGAACCCCAACGAGATCACGCAGCCCGTGCCGGTCGCCCGGCCGGACCGCCCGGCGCGCGAGGCGGACGAGACGACCGTCCTGCCGCCCGTCCGGGACGCGGATGAGACGACCGTCCTGCCGCCCGTCCGGGACGCGGATGAGACGACCGTCCTGCCGCCCGTGCGCGACGAGGACCCGTCGGACCGGGTACCGCCGGGCGTCTTCCGCGACGAGCGCCACGCTTCCCGCCCCGAGAGCGAGAACGAGCGCACGCGCGAAATGCCCCAGGTCAGCGACGACCCGCAGGCAGGACGGGCGGCTCAGGACGCCCCCGGCCGCCGGAAGCGGCCCCGTTCCGACTGGGCCGAGGAGACGCCGCTCGACGATCTGCCGTCCCTGGCCGACGAACTGCTCGGCGGCCAGGACGACGATCAGGGCGGCTCCGGACGGGGCGGGCGCCGGCCGCGCCGCTGACGACGGGGCGGGCGGTGGGCCCGGGGACGGGACGCAGGGATTGTCAGACCCTTCCCGCACAATAGGGAAGCGCTGGGATTTCGGCGTCCCCGCACCACACCATCGGAAGGGCGGTGACCATGACCGTATGGGACGACCTGGTCGGACAGGACCGGGTGCAGGAGCAGCTCGGCGCCGCCGCCCGGGACGCCGATGTACTGGTCACCGCCAATTCCGCGGGCGAGCCGGTGCCCCCGGGTTCCAAGATGACCCACGCCTGGCTGTTCACGGGCCCGCCCGGCTCCGGCCGCTCCACCGCAGCCCGTGCCTTCGCCGCCGCGCTCCAGTGCACCGGCCCCGACCGGGCTCTGGGCGGGGCGCCCGGCTGTGGTTTCTGCGACGGCTGCCACACGGCGCTGATCGGCACCCACGCCGATGTCGAGGTGATCCGCACGGATCTGCTCTCCATCGGTGTGAAGCAGACCCGTGAGCTGGTCCGCCGGGCCCAGCTGTCTCCCGCCGTGGGCCGCTGGCAGGTCATCGTCATGGAGGATGCCGACCGCCTCACCGAGGGTGCGGGAAACGTCCTGCTGAAGGCCGTGGAGGAGCCCGCGCCCCGCACGGTGTGGCTGCTCTGCGCCCCCTCTCTCGAGGACGTGCTGCCGACGATCCGCTCCCGCTGCCGCCATCTCACGCTGCGTACGCCTTCGGTGGACGCCGTTGCCGATGTGCTGATCAGGCGTGACGGCGTCGATCCCGAGCGGGCCGCGTCCGCCGCCCGTGCCACCCAGGGGCACATCGACAGGGCGCGCCGCCTGGCCACGGATGAGCGGGCGCGTGCACGCCGTGCCGCCGTGCTCAAGCTCCCGCTGCGCGTCCACGACGTCGGCGGCTGCCTCAAGGCGGCCCAGGAGCTGATCGATACGGCGACGGACGACGCCAAGCAGGTCGCCGAGGAGGTCGACGTCAAGGAGACGGACGACATGAAGGCGGCGCTCGGCGGCGTGGCCGGGGGCCGGATGCCGCGCGGTACGGCGGGTGCGATGAAGGAGCTGGAGGACAGACAGAAGCGCCGCAGGACGCGTACGCAGCGAGACAGCCTCGATCTCGCGCTGAGCGAACTCACCGGCTTCTACCGCGATGTGCTGGCACTTCAGCTCGGCTCACGGATCGCCCTCGCCAACACCGATGTGCAGGATGCTCTCGACCGGATCGCCGAGTCGTCCACGCCCGCGCGCACCCTGCGCCGGATAGAGGCCGTGATCGCCTGCCGCCGCTCCCTCGATCGTAACGTCGCGCCCCTGCTCGCCGTGGAGGCGATGGCGGTGGCGCTCCGAGCGGGCTGAGGTCCGGCGTCGGCGCACCATGCGTGGCCCCGCAGGTGCGGTGAATTCACCCGTATGAGCGGGGGATCGGTTGAGTCGTCCCCTGGCGGCTACGCTCCGGGGATGGACACCAGGCGCCTGCTCCGCATCTTTGCCACCGCGCTCGGCACTGCCGGCCTTCTCGTCTCCGGCTGCAGCAGCGGTAGTCCGGCGCCGAGTGCGTCGGCGACGGGTTCGGCCACCGCCGAGGGACTGCAGCCGTACTACGGGCAGAAGCTGGGCTGGCGGAACTGCGGTGTGGAGGGCTTCCAGTGCACCACGATGAAGGCCCCGCTGGACTACGCGAAGCCTGGAGACGAGGACGTCAAGCTGGCCGTCTTCCGAAAGAAGGCCACCGGGCCGGGCAAGCGGATCGGTTCGCTCCTGGTGAATCCCGGCGGCCCCGGCGGCTCGGCCGTCGGCTATCTCCAGGGGTACGCGGCCATCGGCTACCCCGCCCCCGTCCGTGCCCGGTACGACATGGTGGCCATCGATCCGCGCGGGGTGGCTCGCAGCGAACCGGTCGAGTGCCTCACCGGCAAGGAGATGGACGCCTACACGAAGGTGGATCAGACACCGGACGACCAGGGCGAGATCACCGAGTTGAAGAGGTCCTACGAAAAGTTCGCCGACGGCTGCGAGAAGCGCTCCGGCAAGATCCTCCCGCATGTCTCCACGGTCGAGTCGGCGCGCGACATGGACATCCTGCGTTCCCTGCTCGGCGACGAGAAGCTGCACTACGTCGGCGCCTCGTACGGCACGTTCCTCGGCGCGACCTACGCCGAGCTGTTCCCCACCCGGGTGGGACGTCTCCTCCTGGACGGGGCGATGGACCCCTCGCTCCACGCGATCGACATCAACCGCGATCAGACCGCGGGCTTCGAGGCGGCGTTCCAGTCATTCGCCGCGGACTGTGTGAAGCAGGCCGACTGCCCACTCGGCACCACGTCCACCGCTGGTGCGGCGACGGCGCTGAAGAAGCTCTTCGCCGATCTGGACTCCGCACCCGCGGCGACCGGCGAGACCCGGGAGTTGACAGAGTCCCTGGCGACCACGGGTGTGATCGCCGCCATGTACGACGAGGCCGCCTGGCCCCAGCTCCGCGAAGCCGTTGCCGGCGCGCAGCGCGGTGACGGCTCCGGACTGCTCGCTCTGGCCGACAGGTACTACGAGCGCGAGCCGAGCGGTAAGTACGCCAATCTCATGTTCGCCAACGCCGCTGTGAACTGCCTCGACCTGCCTCCCGCCTTCACCGGCACCGCAGCGGTGGAGAAGGCGCTCCCGGAGTTCGAGAAGGCCTCGCCGGTCTTCGGCAGGGGCTTCGCCTGGGCGGCCCTGAACTGCGGCTCCTGGCCCGTGGACCCCACCGGCACCCCGCACCGCACCGAGGCGGAGGGCGCCGCGCCCATCGTCGTGGTCGGCACCACCCGCGACCCGGCCACCCCCTACAAGTGGGCCGAGTCCCTCGCGGACCAGCTCTCCTCCGGCACTTTGCTCACCTACGAGGGCGACGGGCACACGGCGTACGGCCGGGGCAGTGACTGCGTCGACACCGCGATCAACACCTATCTGCTGGAGGGCACGCCGCCAAAGGACGGCAAGAAGTGCACCTGACCTGACCTGACCTGCGGATACGGTGGCGCGGGCGGGCGGTACGGAGCACCCCCGGAAACTGTGTAGACTTGGCGTCGCTGCTGGTCGCACCATGGTGCGACCGAGCGTGCCGCCTTAGCTCAGTTGGCCAGAGCAACGCACTCGTAATGCGTAGGTCTCGGGTTCGAATCCCGAAGGCGGCTCTGTGAAAGCCCCAGGACTCACTCGCCGTGACCTGGGGCTTTTGCTTTTCTCCGGTCAGGCCACGAGGGCCGCGCCGTTCGGTCCGGGGCGCGGTCCCAAGCGGCTGCGGACGTTCGGAAGGCCCAGGCCCCCTGCGACCTGGGGCTTTCCGCTGAAAGGAAGCGCGGACCGGCCGCCTTTCAGGACGGCGACAGCTGTCTAGAACGGCGTCAGCGTCAGCCGGGCCCCCGTGGGTGCGGTGTCCTGGATGTACGAGGCGAAGTCGGCCACATCGTCGAAGGCGAAACCGTACGCCTTGCCGTCCAGGGTCGCCGCGTGGATGGCCTCCGCGTAGTGGTTGGTCAGCGGCGAGGACCGGTAGAAAGTGGCCGGGTCGGTGGTGGGCTGGGCCGGGTTGCTGACCAGGGTGGAGCGGTTGAAGCCTGCGCCCAGGACCGCGGCGACGGGGCCCGTCGTGCCGTCGTTGGGAGCGGCCAGATTGCCGTCGCAGAAGAGCACGTCGCGGGTGGTCGGCCTGCTGAACGAGACCGGCGCGGGGCCGTCGAACACGAACTGGTCGCCGCGGACCCGGCCGGTGAAGGCGCCTGCGTTGGTTGTCACGGTGAGGTCCTTGCCCGTGTAGGTGCTCCACACCTCGTCGATGTACGGGGCGAAGTAGTCCGTGGCGAAGATGCCCGCGTCGAGGCCGTGTCCCGGGGCGATGATGCGCCGTTCGGCCACCACCAGGGGCGCGAACTCGGGGATCGCGCTGACAGCCGCGAAGGCCTGCGCGCGTCCGCCTTCGCGCAGGGTGCCGGTGGTCTGGTCCTTGGTGCCGGTCAGACCGATGCTCAGGGGGACGCTGAACATGTCGACCATGGTGGTGTTGCAGAACATCCCGGAGGAGTTGTACGTGAACTCCGCGCAGTCGTGGAGCACGGAGTAGTTGGGGTCGGAGCTCACCCAGCCCGCGGGGTACTGGAGGGCCGCGTTGCCGTTGCCGTCCGCCACCGCCTTGAACTTCAGCTTGTCGCCGAGGGCGACGTAGATGCGGCCGGACATGTACGGCAGCGACAGCTTCGTCTCGCCGCTGCCGGACAGGGCGATGGCGTAGTCGGTGAAGCCGTCTGCGCCGTTGTCCGAGAGGGATATCGGCGCCGGAGTGCCTTCGGGCGTGACCCGGACCTGCTTGCCGTCCTGGTTGCCCACGATGTAGACGAACACCGAGGAGTTGGCGAACGAACCGGAGTTGTTGACGATCGTCAGCGGCAGGGCGCCTGCGGCTGAGCCCTTCGTACCGTCGTCGTCCGAGCCGACCGTGGCGAGTGCGTGCGGGGCGATGACGGCGATGGCGGGGGCGGCCACAGCGGCTCCGGCCAGAGCGGTGAGCAGCTTGCGGCGGGAGACGTTGCGCTGGTGGCGAGGGGGCATGTAAGGGTTCTTCCTTCGTCCGGGTAGGTGTGGGGCCACGAGCCCGACGGGTATGTGGGGGGCCGGGACTCAGAGGGTCAGCCGGTGGTCCACTTCTGGTTCGCTGCGCCGGTGCACGTCCAGATCTGGAGCCGGGTGCCGTCGGCCGAGGAACCGCCCGTGGCGTCGAGGCACTTGTCCGCCCCGGCGTTGGTCAGGTCGCCGGCCTGGGTGTGGACCCACTTCTGGGCCCCGGTGCCGTTGCAGGTGTAGAGCTGGACGACGGTGCCGTCAGCGGTGGAACCACCCTGCACATCCAGGCACTTGCCCAGTGCGCGCACGGATCCGTCGTCGGCCAGGGTCCACTTCTGTGCGTCGACGCCGTTGCAGTCGTGGAGCTGGATCGGGGTGCCGTCGGCGTTCGAAGCGCCCGCGACATCGACGCACATGCCGCCGATACCCCTGATCGGGCCGGTGGAGCCTGTGTCGCCGCCGGAACCGTCGGAGGCGGAGACCCTTACGTAGTCGATGGTCATGGTCTGCGGAAGGGCGGTGGAACCGTCCGGGCTGCCGGGCCAGTTACCGCCGACGGCCAGGTTCAGGATGATGAAGAACGGGTGGTCGAAGACCCACTTGTTGCCGTTCACATCGGCGGGAGTGCGTGTCTGGTAGGTCTGACCGTCAACCGACCAGACGAGGGCGTCCGGGCTCCAGTCGACTGCGAAGGTGTGGAATTCGTCGGCGAATGCCTTGCCGTCCGGCAGGCTGTACGAGGCGCCGATGCCGGCACCGCCGGAGTAACCGGGACCGTGGATGGTGCCGTGGACGGTGCCGGGCTCCTTGCCGACGTTCTCCATGATGTCGATCTCGCCGCTGTTCGGCCATCCCGCGCTGCCGAGGTCGTCGCCGAGCATCCAGAAGGCCGGCCAGATGCCCTGGCCGCGTGGGATCTTGATCCGGGCCTCGTAGCGGCCGTACGCCTGGGTGAAGGTCTTCGCGGTGTTCAGCCGGGCGGAGGTGTACTGGCAGGTCCCGTACCAGCACTGGAGGCCGGAGTCGCTGTTCTTGTGAGCGGTGATCACCAGGTTCCCGTTGCCGTCCAGAGACGCGTTTCGGGTGCTGTCTGTGTAGTACTGCAGCTCATTGTTGCCGTTGCCCGAACCGCCCGTCTCCAGAGTCCACTTCGAGGAGTCCGGAGGGCTGCCCGCAGCGCCGTCGAACTCGTCGGACCAGGTCTGCGCGGCGGTGGAGGCAGCGTTGGCCCGGGTGGTGGTGGGCCCGGTCGTGGTGATCAGGAAGGCGGCGGTGAGCGCGGCGGAGAGCAGGAGAACCAGTCCGCCTAGTGACCATCTGCGTGCGCGGTGAGCGGCCATGGGCTACGTACCTTTTCTGTGGGGAAGAGCAGGACGCGGAGCCGGCGGGAATGTGTGGAACGGCGTGCGGGAGCGCGTTCTGAGAGCGCTCTCGTCTCGCGGTGTTCGCCGCCGACGGAGCCTGATGGTACGCAGTCGCCTCGGCTCGGCAAACCGTGGTGGTGACGATGAAATCGCCGTGACCTGCGGTTACTTGGACGAGCGTGATGAGCTCCGGATGGCTTAAGGCGCTTTTAACTCGGACTTAAGTCCGCAGGCCCCGTCAGCGCTCCGCAGGGGAGCTTCGCGGACTTCGCACGCGAGTTCAGCGACCCCTCGACGCCGCACGGGCACCGGATGGTCCGGCTCCTGCACGCAGTTGACAAGGAGTCAGCCCGCCAGCGAGGCGACCAGCTCCGCCGCCTCGGCGGGCAGCGCCTTCTCGTGCGCGGTGAGCCGGGGGCCCGCCGCGCGCAGGGCGGTGGCGCGGGCGAGAGCGTCGGCGGGTACACCGCCGTCGCCCACGAACCGGGAGAGCAGTGCCGCCAGCAGCTCCCGGAACTGGGTGCCGGCGGTGAACGACGGGTCGAGGGCCGCCTGGGCCAGATTCAGGCAGGTCATGGCCCGGTCCAGCGCGGGCGGCCCCTCGTCGGCCATGAGCCAGTCGGTCACCATGACGCCCTCGGGGGCCAGGATCACGTTCTCCGGGTGCAGGTCCAGGTGCAGGATCCGGTCCTCGGGGTCCTGGGAGAGCCGTGGAGGGATCGCGTGCAGCTCCCGCAGGAGCCGAGCCAGCAGGTCCGCGCCCGCGCATTCGGAGACAGTGCCCGCCAGCAGTCCCTCGGCCAGTGTCGGGCCGGTCAGCCGCTGCACCACCAGGTCCGTGGGGAGCGACTCCTCGGCCGGCGGCCCGATGCGCGGGACCGGGAAGCCCGAGGCCGAGAGGTACGACATCACGGCCAGCTCACCGGTGGTGTCGATGCCGTGGCGGTAGCGGCGCAGGACCCAGGGACCGTCGAGTGCGTACACGTCGGCGGTGCGGCCCGAGCCCAGCAGTGGGCCTATATGCATGGGGGAAACCTACCCGCGTCGTCCCACCCGGGGAGTCACCAGCGCATGTGAGTGTCCTCGGCCCGGCCCAGCAGGTGTTCCACGGCGATCTCGTCGCCGTCGTCCGTGCGGATCCGGCCGTCGTAGTGCCCGAAGCACTGGTCGGTGCGGTTGGCCATCAGTCCGGCGTCCGTGTGCACGGCCCGGTTGTGGAACGGCGTGAACGTCGGGTCCACCTGACCGGACGAGGGTGTGCGGAGGGCCCAGGGGGCCGGCGGGACGGCGACGGACCACTGCCGGTCCAGCTCCTTGCCGATCTTGGTGAGCCGGCCGTCCGCACAGAGGCCGTTCTCGGTGGAGCCGGTGTTCTCCGTCCAGCGTCCGCCGAAGTGGAGGCCGACCGTGTGCCGGTCCGCGCGGCCGGACGCGGCGCCGCAGTTCCAGTCGACCGTACGCGGCCAGCGCCCGCGGCCGTGGTCCAGGACGGCCCAGGTGTCGTTGCAGCACGTAGACGTGTTCAGTGCCAGGAAGTCGAGGTGGATTCAGGCTGCCGTCGGGCAGGCCGGGGTCGACGGGCTCGGTGATCTCGTGCTCGTGCGTCGGATGGCCGGAGCCTATGGCGGCGTGGGCGGGCTACTTGGCATCCGAATAGCGCTCGACGACCGTCGTGCTGAAGGGGAACCGCACCGGTGTCTCCCCGAACGTGACCCGTCCGGCGAGTTCCCCGGCCTCGCGGATCGCCTCCACCACCGCGGGTGCCTCCCCGGCCGGGCAGTGCACGATCACCTCGTCGTGCTGGAAGAACACCAGCTCCGCCCGCATCCCCCCGGCGGTGAGCGTCCGCCGCAACGCCGCGAGGAGCAGCAGCGCCCAGTCCGCGGCGCTGCCCTGGACCACGAAGTTGCGGGTGAAGCGGCCCCGCGCCCGGGCGTCCGACGAGGCGTAGCCCGGGGTGAAGCCGTATCCGCCGGGGCTCTCGGCCGTCGGCTCCCCGCTCTCCTGCGGGATGCCCGCCTCCTCGTCTTCGCCCGCCCCGACGGCGGGCGGGCTCGTGCGGCCCAGCCAGGTCCGGACGAGGCGGCCCTCCTCGCCGGCCTTCGCCGCGTCGTCGACGTAGGCGACGGCGTGCGGGAACCGCCGCCGCAGCGCTGCCAGGTTCTTCAGGCCGTCGCCCGAGGTCTGCCCGTAGATCGCGCCCAGCAGCGCCAGCTTGGCGTGGTCCCGGTCACCGTGGAATGCCCGGTCGGACAGGGCTTTGTAGAGATCGCCGTCATGTCCGGCCACTTCGATCAGCCCCCGGTCGCGGGAGATCGCCGCCAGCACCCGCGGCTCCATCTGGTCGGCGTCCGCCACGACCAGACGCCAGCCCTCGTCGGCGACGACCGCCTGGCGTATCACCTTGGGGATCTGCAGCGCCCCGCCGCCGTTGGTCGTCCAGCGTCCGCTGACCGTGCCTCCCGGCTGGTACTCGGGGCGGAAACGGCCCTCGCGCACCCAGTCCTGGAGCCAGCTCCAGCCGTGCGCCGTCCAGACGCGGTACAGCTTTTTGTACCGGATCAGCGGCTCCACCGCCGGGTGGTCGAGCTCCTCCAGCTCCCAGCGCCGGGTCGATCTCACCTTGATGCCGGCCTGCGCGAACGCCTTCACGACATCGGCCGGCAGGTCGGGCCGCACCCGTCTGCCGAACGCCGCCGACACCTCGTCCGCGGCCTCGGCCAGTCTGCGGGGCTCGCCGCCGCCCGCGTAGCGCTCGCCGAGCAGGTCGTTCAGCACGTCGCGGTGCACATCGGCGCGCCAGGGGAGCCCGGATCTGTTCATCTCGGCGGCGACCAGCATGCCCGCGGATTCGGCGGCCGTGAGCAGCCGCATCCTGCCGGGGTGCTCCGTCGCCTCGTGGCGACGCAGCTGCTCCGCGTAGACCTGGAGCAGCGCGTCGAACGGCAGGTCGGTGCCTGAGCGCGGCTCGAAGAGGGAGGACTGGGAGCCGGGCACGGCCGAGCGGGGCGGCGGATCGGGCGGCACCGGGGTCTGCCGCAGCCGGGCCCAGGCCGCCGCGGCCGAGCGGGGCTCACCGAGCCGCCCCTCGTGGCCGAGCAGCAGCAGCTCGGCGCACTCGATGTCGTAGCACCGCTCCACGCGCACGCCCGCCGCGAGCAGCCGGGGGTAGATCCCCGAGGTCGAACGCCAGACCCAGCGGACCACCTCGGGGCGGGAGCGGACGGATTCGACGAGGTCGGGCTCGGCCAGAACGGGACCGGCGGGCAGGCCGTCGCGCGTCAGCGGCACGAGGAGCGCGCCGCCCCCTTCCACCATGGCCAGAGCCCAACGTTCGGTCATGGGCCGAGTCTTGCACCCGGCACTGACATTGGTACTCGTAGCGGGTTCCGGTGGTCGTGGCTCGGGCACTGACTGACGCTCTGCTGAGCATCAGCGGGCCGGCTCGCCGGGCGGGCGTGTCCGGCTGCCTCGAGGATCGGAGTGCGGTGCGCGTGGCGCGCACCGGTAACGCGGCAGGCGGCGGAGGAGACGGTGATGGAAGCGATCGTGTACGAGGAGTTCGGCGGCCCCGAGGTTCTGCGCCCGGCCCAGGTCGAGGACGTCCACCCGGGCCCCGGGCAGATCCGGGTGGAGGTCAGGGCCGCGGGGGTCAATCCGGTCGACTACAAGATCCGTAACGGCTGGATGAAGGCGGCGTTCCCCACCTCGCTGCCCGCCACACCCGGCATCGAGTTCGCCGGGGTCGTCGACGAGACCGGCGAGGGCGTCACGGAGTTCGCGATCGGCGACGAGGTGCTCGGCCGGAGCACGACCGGCGCGTACGCGGCGTACGTCCTGGCCGACGTGGGAGCCGTGGCGCCCAAGCCGGAGGGACTGGGCTGGGCGGAGGCCGCCGCGCTGCCCGTCGCGACCCTGACCGCCGCCCGGGTGCTCGACGAGCTCGCGGTGGCCGCAGGCGAGACCCTGCTGGTGCACGGGGCGTCCGGCGCGGTCGGGTGCGCCGCCGTCCAGTTGGCCGCGGCCCGGGGAGCCACCGTCGTCGGGACCGCTTCTCCGGCCAACCACGACTATGTGCGGGTACTCGGCGCGGTCCCGGTGGCGTACGGGGAAGGGCAGGTGGACCGGGTGAGGGCGGCCGCACCGCAGGGCGTGGACGCGGTGTTCGACGCGGCGGGCATGGGTGCGCTGGCGGACTCGGTGGAGCTGCGCGGTGGCACGACCGACCGGATCGTCACCATCGCCGATCCGGACGCGGCCCACTACGGGGTGGCCTTTTCGGCGGCCGGCGGAAGCCGCCCGGACGAGGGCGGGCGGCTTGCGGAGTACGCGGAGGCGGCGGCGGTCGGAGGCCTGCGGATCCGTGTCGAACGGACATTCGCGCTGCGTGAGGCGGCGCGGGCCCAGGAACGGAGCGAGGCCGGCCACGTGCGCGGCAAGCTCGTCCTGCTCCCCGGGGAGCACTGAGCGCTCTGCCGCCGCCTACCCTGGTCCGATGGAATCGGTGATCGACCGGGCGTGCGCCGCAGCCCTGTACGAGGAGGGCGACGCGGGCCTGGACACCGGCGCCTCCCTCCTCGCCGCGGAGCCGTCCGCCGACGAGGAGCTGCACCGCCGGGGCGAGGAGTTCGTCCGGCGGGCCTGGACGCGCGGCTGGCAGCCCGCCGACGTCGTACGGACCGTCCGGCGCGAGCTGGACGACGCCGGGGCCGCACTCGTCTCCGCCCTGATCAAGGCGGAGACGGCACGGTACGGGCAACTTCCCCCGCGCTGGGCGGACCAGCTCGCCGCGCTGCCCGCTCCGGCGCCGCGCAACCGGCCCGACCGCTTCACGTACGCCTCCGGGCTCCTTGAGCTGTACAGGCTGCTGCTGCGGCTGCCGGTCATCGAGCCGGTCGGGCCGTCGCCCGGCACGGCCGCCGACGCTCCGTACCGGCCGCCGGTCCCTGGTGAACCCCGCATGCTCACCCGGATCCGGGCGCTGCTGGCCAAGGCGGAGGCGACCGGTTTCCCGGAGGAGGCCGAGGCGCTCACCACCAAGGCGCAGGAACTGATGGCCCGGCACAGCATCGACGAGGCGCTCCTCGCCGCCCGTACACACAGCGCCGATGAGCCGGGGGCTGTCCGGATCGGTGTCGACGCCCCGTACGAGAGCGCGAAGGCCGTCCTGCTCGACTCCGTCGCCTCGGCGAACCGCTGCCGTGCGGTGTGGAACAGCGATCTCGGCTTCACCACGGTCGTGGGTTTCGAGCCGGACCTGCAGGCGGTGGAGCTGCTCTTCACCTCCCTGCTGGTGCAGGGCACCGCAGCGATGACGAAGGCGGAGGCCGGGCAGCGCGCCGGCGGGCGTAAGCGGACCAAGACATTCCGACAGTCCTTCCTGATGGCGTACGCCCAGCGGCTCGGCAATCGTCTCGCGGCGGACACCGCGAGGGTCACCGACGCGGCCGGCTCGGAGGCCGGCTCCGGAGAGGGCCGCGGCGGTGGCACCGGGGCTCTGCTGCCGGTCCTGGCAGCCAGGGACGTCGCCGTCGCCGGCACGGCCGAGCGGATGTTCCCGCGGACCACCACGACCAGGCTGCGCGGGGCGACGGACGCGGAGGGCTGGACCCACGGCACTGCCGCGGCCGACCGGGCCAGGATGGGCGGAAGAGCGCCGGAAATCCGCCGTTAGGTCAGTGGAGGGGCATAAGTCGGGGTTGTCGGGGAATCCGGCTAGGCTCGGTCCATGAGCTGGCTCCGGGCGCTGAAGGAGACGGCCCGCTCGGGGCTGACGATCGAGCGGCGGCGTCTCGAACCGCTCATCGCGGTCCGTGGCGCCGCGGGCCTCGCCGTCGTAGTCGGGGTGAGTCTGGCGCTCTTCGGCCCCGTGATCGCAGCCGGCTCCGCGTTCGGCGCGTTCCAGGCAGCCATCGCGACCTTCCAGCGCAGCTGGCGGCCCCGGCCCGTGCTCGCTCTGGTCTCCGGGGCGAGTCTGGCCGTGTCGACGTTCGTCGGCTACGTCACCGTGTCCCACACCCTGCTGTTCCTGGCGCTGCTGGTCCTCTGGACGTTCGCCGCCGGGATGGCCTGGGCAGCGGGCCCGACGGGCGGCATCATCGCGGGCTCCAACGTGGCGATCATGCTGGTCACGATCACCCTGCCCACCTCCGTCGCCGACGCCGCCGCCCACGCCGCGATGATGGCGTTCGGCGGGCTCGTCCAGGCGGCGCTGATCGTACTGTTCCCGGTCCGCAGATGGGGCGCCCAGCGCGACGCGCTCGCCGATGCCCTGGCCGCCGAAGCCGACTACGCCCGCAGACTGCGGCACGATCCGGTCGCACCCTTCGACCCCGTACCGCTGATGAACGCACGCAACGCCGCCGCCGTCACCCCCCGTCAGGCCCGGCGCCGCCCCGCCGACCTGCACGGCGCGCGGGGGGTCGCCGAGCGGCTGCGGCCGGTCCTCGCCTCACTGGCGGATCCCGCACTGGGCGTCCCGGCCGAGGGCCCCGAGCGCTACTGGGCGCGGGAAATCCTCGGCGCCGCCGGATCCCTGCTCGACTCCGCGGCCCGGGCCGTACGCCACGGCGACCCGGTGCGGCTGGACGAGACAGCGCTCTCCGTACTGAAGTCCCCCGACACCGAGGTCATCCTCACCGGCCCGCCCCGCCGGGCCGCCGACCGGCTCACCTCACTGCTCGCCGATGTCATCGAGATCGCCGAGGGGACCGGTACGGACGACCGGACACCCGGTGAACCGCTCGTCCCGCACCGCCGTAGGCCCACCCTGCTGCGGCTGGTTCCCGTCGTCTACGCGTCCATGCGCCGCGAACTGCGCCGGGGGTCGACGATCCTGCGCCACGCGCTCCGGGTGTCGGCGGTTGCCACGTCGGGCTATCTCATGGGGGCGGTGCTGCCGTTCGGCCACGGCTACTGGGCGCCGATGACCGCCGTGATGGTGATGCGCCCGGAATTCACCCAGACGTACTCGCGGTCCGTGGCCCGCTTCCTCGGCACCGTGATGGGCGTCGCCCTCGCCACCGGCATCGTGCAGACCGCACACCCGAACGTGGAGCTCTCCGCCGGGCTCGCCGTCGTCAGCGCCGCGCTGATGTACCTGCTGATGCGCACCGGATACGCGGTCAGCCAGGTCTGCGTCTCCGCCTATGTCGTCTTCCTGCTCGGTATGGCGGGCGACGACTGGTCGCAGACCGTACCCGAACGGGTGGTGCTGACCCTCATCGGCGGGATCCTCGCGATGGTGGCGTACGCGGTCTACCCGGCCTGGGAGACCCCGCGGCTACGCGACCGGCTCGCCCACTGGGTGATCACGGACGGGCGTTACGCGGCCACGGTCCTCGACCGGTACGCAGATCCCGAGTCCAGGAGCCTGGAGGACGTGCGCGCCGCCCTCCTCACCACCCGGGAGGCGCGCGTCGCCTGGCAGGAGGCGCTGGAGACGGCCCGGCACGAGCCCGTACGCCACCGGGGCATATCCCGGACCTCCGCGGCGGACGCCCATGACGCGCTCGCCCAGTTCGGCCGGGTCGCGATGCTCATGGAGGCCCACCTGCCCGCCGTGTCCGCCACTCCGGTGCCCGAGGCCGCCGGGCTGGCCGACGCGCTGCGCCGTGCCACCGAGGAGGGGGCGAAGGCGGTGCGTGAGCGCCGCGTCCCGGACTGGGAGCCGGTCAGGGAGGCGCTGACGAGCCGGGACGCCGGCCCCGGGCCATCGCCCGACTCCTTCGTACGCAACGGGGCCACCCTGCTGCTCCGGGCCCTGGAGGACTTCTCGCGGGCCCTGGAGATCAGCAGCGGGCGGGCGTAGGGCGGGACGGCGGATCAGGGAGTGGGGACCTTCGGCGTGCGTTCGGTGTTCTCGTCCTGGCAGATCCGCCGACGAGGCGCAGAGAGCGGCGGTGACAAGAGCACCGGAGCGCGGCAGCCCCTCCATATGGAGTTTCGCCCTTGTGGGTTCACGGCCGGAAGGCCGAGCCGATCTACCAGGGGCGCTGAACAACTCGGGATACCGGGAGCCAAATTGGCGTGCCGTTCGTCTGTTCCTCATAGAGGGGAGGGAGGGGGAACAGTCGGGTGAGCGGATCACCGTGAAACTGTAATCACGTGCGCACCAGGCGTGCACGTGCATCTGCTCATGCATTGGCATATGAACACAGCTATGATCCGAACTCGTTGACATTTGCACCTTGCAACTCGGGGAGCGTCCTGTGCACCACGTGTACAACGGCATGGCGGCCACAGAGCTTCGCGGGGTCGTCTGGCAGAAGAGCAGACACAGCAACTCCCAGGGATCATGCGTGGAGTTCGCGAAACTACCCGGCGGGAATGTGGCGATGCGGAACTCGCGGCACCCCGACGGGCCCGCACTGGTCTATACGCCGGCGGAGATCGAGGCGCTGCTGCTGGGCGTCAAGGACGGGGAGTTCGACCACCTGGCCACAGGCGGCTGAGCGCACGGCTGTTCGCCGGCCGGTCCGTATGCCTGCGGCAAGCCGGTATGTGCCCCGGGGCGCGCCGTACTACGGGCCGTCAGGGAAGGCGTCGACCGGGGCGGGCCGCTCCGGCGCCGTGCGGTCCGTCAGTCGGAACAGCGCCCAGACCACCTTGCCGAGGCCCCCGTCGGGCGGCGTGTCCCCGGCCGGTGCGGGGGAGGGGTGCCAGCCCCAGCTGTCGCTGAACGACTCCACGAGGAAGAGGCCCCGGCCCGACTCGGCCGAATCCGGCGCTTCGCCGGCGATGGGCCCCTTCTCGCTGGGATCGCGCACCGCGCACACCAGGCGCGAGGTCCAGCGCATCAGATGCAGCCGTACGGAACAGTCCTGGCGCTCCCGTGCGGCATCGGCCGGGAGGGCGTGCCGGAGCGCGTTGGTGACCAGCTCGGACACGACCAGAGCGACGTCGTCGAAGCGGTCGCCCAGGTCCCAGGAGTTCAGCGTCGTACGGGTGAACTTCCGTGCCCCGCCCACCGCTTCGTACCGGGCCGGCAGTGTGCAGTGGGCCGAGCCGGCGACCGCCGAGAGGTCGATGGGGGGAAGCCCCTGCCGTAACGGCTCGAGCATCGTCGATCCATTCGTCCCCATGCGAGGCACTCCCGGGATTCGCGGCTGTAGCGGCACTGCTTCTGGCGGGAACTGCGGGTACGGCGGCACAACACGAACGAGCACGCAGGTGCGCGAGAGCCATGGTTCCGAATGCGCAGAGCAGATGCAAGGGCAGATGCACGTGCACGTGCGGAGTCCGCCCTGAAACATGCCGGTTCAGACTCATTTCTTCCACTTCTCAGTTCTGAAGCTTTCGGAAAGTCTTGCCATCTCTGTAACTGATTGAGTACGGGCTGAAGCGTTTTGGTGGCAGAATCCGCCTCCGGGGTTCGGGGGAACCCCGGAGTACGGGAAGCGATGGGGAGGGTTGGGAAGCCAGTGTCGGCAGGGGAGTCGAGTGGTTCTGTGGTGCGGCGCATCCTGCTGGGCTCACAGCTCAGGCGTCTGCGCGAGTCGCGCGGCATCACCCGTGAGGCGGCCGGCTACTCCATCCGCGCCTCCGAATCGAAGATCAGCCGCATGGAGTTGGGACGGGTGAGCTTCAAGGCCAGGGACGTCGAGGACCTGCTCACGCTGTACGGAGTCACGGACGAGGCGGAGCGGGATTCGCTCCTCGGCCTGGCACGTGAGGCCAACGTGGCGGGCTGGTGGCACAGTTACGGCGATGTGCTGCCCGGCTGGTTCCAGACGTATATCGGTCTGGAGGGGGCGGCCTCGCTCATCCGGATCTACGAAGTCCAGTTCGTTCACGGGCTGTTGCAGACCGAGGCCTACGCCCATGCCGTCGTGCTGCGCGGTATGCCCGGCGCGCCGGCGGCCGAGATCGACCGCAGGGTCGCGCTGCGACTGGCACGGCAGAAGGCGCTCGTCTCCGAGCGGGCGCCCCGCTTCCACGCCGTGCTCGACGAGGCGGCCCTGCGTCGTCCGTACGGCGGGCGCGAGGTGATGCGTGCGCAATTGCGGCATCTGATCGATATGTCGGAGCAGCCGAATATCACGCTCCAGGTGATGCCCTTCAGCTTCGGCGGTCATGCCGGTGAGAGCGGGGCATTCACCATGCTGCGTTTCCCGGAATCCGATCTGTCGGACATTGTCTATTTGGAGCAGCTGACAAGTGCGCTCTATCTGGACAAGGCCGAAGAAGTCGCCCAGTACGAAAAGGCCATGGACCGGCTCCACAAGGACAGCCCCGGGCCCGAGGAGAGCCGGGATCTTCTCCGGGGACTCCTTCAACTGACGTGATTCGCCAGTACGATGACGAACCGACAGGAGTCTGCGCCTGCAGTAAGGGATTGCATGTCCTTCCCCAGTGAACTGGCCCGCCAGTACATCGACGGCGAGTGGCTGACCGGCAACGGTGCGTGGGACATCATTGATATCAATCCCTATAACGGCGAAAAACTCTGCTCCGTCACCGTGGCCACCGCGGCGGAAGTCGACCTTGCCTACCGGGCGGCCGAACGCGCGCAGCGGGAATGGGCGGCGGTCAGCCCCTATGCGCGGCGGACCGTTCTGGAGAACGCCGTACGGCTCGTCGGGGAACGCAGCGGCGAAATCACCGAACTGCTCATCGACGAGCTCGGCGGGACCCTGGCGAAGGCTGAATACGAGGTGCGCGCCGCACAGGAGTTCCTGCGTGAGGCCGCCGGGCAGGCGATCCGCCCGGGGGCCCGGCTCCTGCCCTCTGTCGCCGACGGCAAGGAGAACCGGGTCTACCGGCTGCCCGTCGGGGTCATCGGCGTGATCAGCGCCTTCAACTTTCCTTTCCTGGTGACGATGAAGACCGTCGCCCCCGCGCTCGCACTCGGCAACGCAGTCGTGGTGAAGCCCCATCAGAACGCCCCGGTCGCCGGCGGCGGGCTGGTGGCCCGCATCTTCGAGGACGCGGGGCTGCCCGCGGGACTCCTCAACGTCCTGATCACCGACAGTGCCGAGATCGGTGACGCCTTCATCCAGCACCCCGTGCCCAAGGTGATCTCGTTCACCGGTTCGGACCGGGTCGGCCGCCACGTCGCGGCGGTCGCCGCCGGGCTGTTCAAGAGGACCATCCTCGAACTCAGCGGCAACAGCGCCCTGGTCGTACTGGAGGACGCCGACCTCGACCATGCGGTACGGGCGGCCGTCTACAGCCGCTTCCTGTTCCAGGGGCAGGTCGGCATGGCCGCCAATCGCATCCTGGTGGACCGTTCCGTGGAGAAGGAGTTCACCGAGCGCTTCACCGCGGCGGTGTCCGCCCTCCCCTCGGGAGATCCGCGGGACCCGGACACCCGTATCGGACCGGTCATCAGCGCCTTCCAGGCCGAAGCGCTCACCGCGCTGGTCGACGGGGCGATCGAGGCCGGTGCCACGGCGCTCGTACGGGGCCGCACACGCGGCAATCTCGTCGAGCCGACCGTACTGACCGGGCTGCCGGAGGGGTCACCGCTGCTGGATCAGGAGATCTTCGGCCCCGTGGCGCTGCTCGTGCCGTTCGACGGTGAGGACGACGCGGTGCGGCTGGTCAACGCCAGCCCCTACGGGCTGAGCGGCGCCGTCCATACGGCG
This sequence comes from Streptomyces sp. NPDC002911, assembly GCF_053591835.1. Classification (NCBI taxonomy): domain Bacteria; kingdom Bacillati; phylum Actinomycetota; class Actinomycetes; order Kitasatosporales; family Streptomycetaceae; genus Streptomyces; species Streptomyces sp. NPDC002911. Next base: position 200,148 of record NZ_JBSFUO010000011.1, read on the forward strand.
GACGGTGAGCGGGGCGTGCGGTTCGCCCGGCGTATCAGGGGCGGCATGTTCCACGTCAACGGCGCGACCGTGCAGGACGATCCGGCGGTCGCGTTCGGGGGTGAGAAGAGGTCCGGCCTGGGGCGGCTGAACGGCGAGGCCGCCGTCGAGGCGTTCACCACGCGCAAGTGGATTTCGGTGCAGCACGGACGAACGGTTTTCCCCTTCTGGCCTTCTTCTGATTCCTCCTTCTGACACGACGGATCGAGGACAACTTCTGACCTGCTGGGTCAGTAGGTTGACGGCGCAAGCAGGCGGTACGCGGCACGCAGCCGGTCCGCACGCCCGACGGAAGGAAGCCATCATGGTCACCCACGTCCCCGCGGAGGTTTCCGGCGACGAGCGCGGCGCACTCCTTGCCTTCGTCGAGGCGCAGCGCGGCGCGATCAGGCGCTCCGTGCTGGGTCTCACCGAGGAGCAGGCCGCGAGCCGTCCCGGTGTCAGCGAACTCTCCCTCTCAGGACTGCTCAAGCACGTCGCCGAGACGGAGCTGAACTGGCTGAGGATGGCCCAGCAGCGTCCGAACGAGAAGGAGCGGAACGAGGCGACCTGGGCCGACAGCTTCAGGCTCGTGGGCGACGAGACGGTCCCGCGGATGCTCGAGTTCTGGGTGAAGGTCGCTTCGGAGACCGAGGCCTTCATCCTCGATGACGTCGACAGCATGAACGACACCTTCCCGCTGCCGCCGGCTCCTTGGTTCCCCGAGAACGAGCGCTGTTCCATGCGCTGGCTGCTGGTCCATCTCGTCGAGGAGATCGGCCGCCACGCGGGCCATGCCGACATGCTCCGCGAGGCGGTGGACGGAAAGAAGGCCCTCGATCTGGTCGCCGAGGAAGCGGGCTACCCTAGTCAAAGTTGAATACAAAGGGTGTGTGGTATGTCGGCGATCCGTCTCCTGGTCCTGGGTGCCGTGCGTCAGCACGGCCGGGCGCACGGCTATCAGGTGCGCAACGACCTGGAGTACTGGGGTGCGCACGAGTGGTCCAACGCCAAGCCCGGATCGATCTACCACGCACTCAAGCAGATGGCGAAGCAGGGGCTGCTGATCCCCCACGAGGTCGCCGCGTCCACGGCCGGCGGCCCGCCCCGCACCGAGTACGAGATCACAGGCGCCGGCACCCAGGAGTACTTCACCCTGCTGCGGGCCGCGCTGACCTCGTACGACCAGAGTGTGGACGTGCTCTCGGCCGGCATCGGGTTCATCGTCGACCTGGAGCGGGCCGAGGCGCTGGAGCTCCTGCGGCAGCGCGTCGCCGCCATCGAGGGCTGGCGGGCCTCGGTCACGGAGCACTACACGCCCGCGGACGGCCCGGAGTCGCTCGGGCACATCGGCGAGATCATGCACATGTGGGTCCACTCGGCGGACGCGGGCGCCGAGTGGACCCGCGGCCTGATCGCGCGCATCGAAGCGGGCGCGTACACCTTCTCGGGTGAGGGCGATCCCTTCGTCGGGGTGCTCGCCGAGGGGCAGGACAATCCGTACGCCACCGGGGCCACCGACCCCGGAGATTCCGACTGATCAAGTTTGACGAATGGTCTCGACGGGCTTACCTTCCCTTTGTAGTCAAGTTTGACTACTTGGATTCGAGGGAGCTGGTGGGCACCGTGAGCGACGCGATCGTCGTCGAAGGAGTGCACAAGCGGTACGGAGTGAAACGCGCCCTGGACGGACTCGACCTCGTCGTCCGCAGCGGCACCGTCCATGGGGTACTCGGCCCCAACGGGGCGGGCAAGACCACCGCCGTACGGGTGCTGACGACCCTGCTGCGGCACGACGAGGGCAGGGTCGAGGTGGCGGGGTTCGACGTGTGGTCCGAGGCCGCCGAGGTCAGGCGGCGGATCGGGCTGCTCGGGCAGCATGCCGCGGTCGACGAGGAGCTCGGCGGTCGGCAGAACCTGGAGATGTTCGGCCGGCTGCACCACCTGGGTGCACGCAGGGCGGGCCTGCGGGCCGACGAGCTGCTGGAGCGGTTCGGGCTCATGGACACCGGGCGCAAGGCGGTCAAGCGGTACAGCGGGGGCATGCGCCGTCGCCTCGACCTGGCCGCGTCCCTGATCACGGACCCGGAGGTGCTCTTCCTGGACGAGCCGACGACCGGACTCGACCCGCGGGGACGGGCCGAGGTGTGGAGCGCCGTCCGGTCCCTGGCCGCCGGGGGCACCACCGTCCTGCTGACCACGCAGTATCTGGAGGAGGCGGACCAGCTGGCCGACCGGATCTCGGTGATCGACGATGGCCGGGTCATCGCGGAGGGTACGGCCGACGGGCTCAAGGCGATGGTCGGTGGTGACCGTGTCGACGTGGTCGTCCGTGATGGGGACCGGCTCGGCGAGGCGGCCGGGCTGCTCGGCGAGGGGGTGAGGGCGGACGCGGACCGGCGGCTGCTCCGCGCACCCGCCCCCGACCGCATGCAGGCCCTGGCACGGGCCGTGCGGGCGCTGGAGGAGGCGGGCATCGAGGCGGAGGACATCGCGGTGCGCCGCCCCACGCTGGACGAGGTGTTCCTGTCCCTCACCGGAGCTGGCGGCGGGGCGCACGTCCCCATGGACACGGAGGCGGCGGCATGAGTACGGCGACGGCGGGACCGGGACGCATCGGCTGGGCGCTTACCGACTCATGGACGATGACCCGGCGCGAACTGGCGCATTGGTCGCGGCAGCCGGTCCAGGTGGTCGTCGGTCTGGCCTTCCCGGTGATGCTGCTCCTGATGTTCAACTACATGGTGGGCGGCGGCAGCGGGGTCGACGGGGACAACACCGAGTACCTGGTGCCCGGCATGCTCGCGCTCACCATGGCCTTCGGCCTGGAGGGCACGATGCTGGCCGTCACCCAGGACCTGAACAAGGGCGTCATCGACCGGTTCCGTTCCATGCCGATGGTGTCGGGCGCGGTCCTGGTCGGGCGGAGCGCCGCCGACATGCTCCAGTCGGTGGCCGCGCTCGCCGTGATGACCGGAGTCGGGTACGTCCTCGGCTGGCGCTGGCACAACGGCACGGCCGCCGCCCTGGCCGCGCTGGGGCTGCTGCTCCTGTTGCGGTTCGCGATGCTGTGGATCGGCATCCAGCTCGCGATGGTGGCGGGCAGGCCGGAGATGGTGCAGGCCGTGCAGATCCTGGTCTGGCCGGTGGGCTTCCTCTCCAACGTCTTCGCGTCGCCGGATTCGATGCCGGGCTGGCTGGGCGCGGCCGTCGAGTGGAATCCGATGTCGGCCACGGCCACGGCGGTACGCGGCCTGTTCGGCAACCCGGGCGGGGGCTCGGACTCCTGGGCCGCCGAACACGCCGAACTGCTCGCGGTGGTCTGGCCGGTGGTGCTGCTCGCGGTGTTCTTCCCCCTGGCGGTACGGAGGTTCGCACGGCTCAGCCGCTGAACCCCCGCGCGGCCCGTCAGTGGTGGAAGGCGGTCCGCGCTCCAGGGTCCCGGTACAGCGGGTGCTGCTGGGCACGCAGTTCGGGCAGGAGCCCGCTCAGGTCGTCCAGCAGCAGCTCCGCGAGATCCGAGGAGAAGCCGTTCCGGCAGACGACGCGCAGCACCGACAGGTCCTGGCGGTTGGCGGGGAAGGTGTAGGCAGGTACCAGCCAGCCGCGCTCCCGCAGCCGCCTCGACACGTCGAAGACGTCGTACGCCCGCACCTCGGGTTTCGTCGTCACCGCGAACACCGGAAGTTCGTCGCCCCGGGTCAGCGGCCTGAAGTCGCCCAGGGTCTCGAATTCCGTGGCGAGCCGTCGCGCGATGTCCCGGGACGCCTGCTGCACGGCCCGGTAGCCTTCCCGGCCCAGCCGCAGGAACGTGTAGTACTGCGCCACCACCTGCGCGCCGGGCCGGGAGAAGTTCAGTGCGAACGTCGGCATGTCGCCGCCCAGGTAGTTGACCCGGAAGACCAGCTCCTCCGGGAGCTCGGCCGGTGAACGCCACAGCGCCCAGCCCACACCCGGGTAGACCAGACCGTACTTGTGTCCGGAGGTGTTGATCGAGGACACCCGGGGCAGTCGGAAGTCCCACACCAGGTCCTCGTCGAGGAACGGTGCCACCATCGCCCCGGACGCTCCGTCCACATGGACAGGGATGTCGAGGCCGGTGCGTTCCTGGAGATCGTCCAGCGCAGCGCAGAGTTCGGCGATCGGCTCGTACGAACCGTCGAAGGTGGAGCCGAGGATCCCGACCACGCCGATGGTGTTCTCGTCGCACAGTTCGGCGGCCGCCTGCGGGTCCAGATGGAAACGTTCGCCCTCCATCGGGACCTGGCGGGGCTCCACCTCCCAGAACGTGCAGAATTTGTCCCAGCAGACCTGCACATTGACGCCCATCACCAGATTGGGCCGGGCGGACGCCGGATAGCGGTCGGCGTTCCTGGCGGACCAGCGGCGCTTCAGCGCCATCCCCGCCAGCATGCAGGCCTCGCTGGAGCCCGTGGTCGAGCAGCCGACCGTGGACACCGGGTCGGGGGCGTTCCAGAGGTCGGCGAGCATCGCCACGCAGCGACGCTCCAGCTCGGCGGTGCGCGGGTACTCGTCCTTGTCGATCATGTTCTTGTCCCGGCACTCACCCATCAGCACACCGGCCTGGGGTTCCATCCAGGTGGTGACGAAGGTCGCGAGATTGAGCCGGGAGTTCCCGTCGAGCATCAGCTCGTCATGGACGAGCCGGTAGGCGGTCGAGGGCGGCAGCGGGCCGTCAGGGAGGCGGTGCGTAGACGGCGCCGCGACCATCGGCGCGGTCGGATCGGCCTCCCCGAAGAACGGGTTCAGGGCGAGCCTGCGGTGCTCTTCGGACGGAGCTGCCTTGCCGTGCGAACCCTTGTGGAGCGGCATGGAAGGTCCCCTCAGTTCTCGGCCGCGAGTCCGGCCTTGATGGCCCGGGTGAATTTGACGACGCGCTCGGCCTGGACGCGCGCGGCGGTGAGGGTCTGCTCGGCGACCGGGATGTCGCCCTGCCCCGAGACATGGGAGGTGCCGTACGGATTGCCGTCGACGAACTTCGAGGGGTCCGTGTAGCCGGGCGGGACCAGGATGCCGCCGAAGTGGTAGATCGTGTTGTACAGCGCCAGCAGCGTGGACTCCTGACCGCCATGGGTGGTGCTGCTGGCGGTGAAGCCGGTGTAGACCTTGTCGGCGAGCCGCCCCGCCTGCCAGAGGCCTCCCAGCGTGTCGAGGAACTGCTTGAGCTGGGCGGCGACATTGCCGTACCGGGTGGGCGTACCGAAGATCACCGCGTCGGCCCAGAGCATGTCGTCCGGCGAGACATCGGGGATGCCGGCGGTCGCCTCGGCGTGCTCGGCCCAGGCCGGGTTGGAGTTGACAGCCGCCCGCGGGGCGAGTTCGGCGGCTTTTCGCAGGCGTACCCGCGCACCGGCGTTCTCGGCGTCCTTCGCGAGGGCCCTGGCGATCGTGGAGATGGTGCCGGTGGAGGAGTAGTAGATGACGGCGACGTTGACGGACGTGGTCATGCGAGGACCTCCGGGACAGGAGAGGGGCGGTGCGGGAGGTGCTGCTCCGGGCCGGTTGATCACGGCTGCCCGCCGCCGTGGTCAGCAAAGCGCGTGAGGCGGCCCTGCGGAAAGCTTTGCCCCGGTTCGTTCCGCGCGCATCCTTGCTTACGCCAGTGGAACCCAGGCATCCGCCGCAGCGTTGATAGCTTGGGGCGGCCACGCAGCCGCGCACACCGACCAATACTGGAGCCCGGACCCTTGAATACGCTTGCGCTCGGCCCGAGCTGGCTGGACCCGGATTATCTGCTCAACACCTTTGGGCTGCCCGGCCTCCTGCTCATCGTGTTCGCCGAGTCCGGTCTGCTGATCGGCTTCTTCCTGCCCGGTGACTCACTGCTGTTCACCACCGGCCTTCTGGTGACCACGGGGGACCTCAAGTACCCCCTGTGGCTGGTCTGCTTTCTGATCACCCTGGCGGCGATCATCGGCGACCAGGTCGGCTATCTCTTCGGCCGTAAGGTGGGGCCGTCCCTTTTCAAGCGCCCGGACTCCCGCCTCTTCAAGCAGGAGAACGTCGAGAAGGCCCACGAATTCTTCGAGAAGTACGGCCCGAAGTCGCTGGTGCTGGCCCGCTTCGTGCCCGTCGTCCGCACGTTCACGCCGATCATCGCCGGTGTGAGCCGGATGGACTACCGCTCGTTCATCACGTTCAACATCATCGGCGGCATCCTCTGGGGCGTCGGGGTGACGGTGCTCGGCGCTGCTCTCGGCAAGATCGACTTCGTGCACGCGAACATCGAGATGATCCTCCTCCTGATCGTGCTGATCTCCGTGCTGCCGATCGTGATCGAGTTCCTGCGGGCCCGTAGCAAGTCGAAGAAGGCAGGCGCCGCGCAGCAGGGGGGCGACCACGGTCCCTCGGACGGCGGCCCGGCAGCGGGTTCCCACGGCGGAGCGGGCGACGACGGCCAGGGCCCTGCCGCCCAGCAGTACACCGGCGACCAGGCAGCCCCGTACGACGCGGGCCGGTACGGGAGCACGTACGGCACGGACCAGGGCGCTCAGTACGACGGCGGCGGGTACGGCACCGGTCAGCCGGGTCAGTACGGCGGTCAGCCGGGCCAGTACGGCACCGGTCAGCCGGGCCAGTACGGCACCGGTCAGCCGGGCCAGTACGGCGGCCAGGGTGGTCAGCAGAGCGCCGCGCAGTACGGCGCTGCACAGGGCAACCAGTACGGCGGCGCCCAGTACGGCAGCCCCCAGGGCGGCGCCCAGTACGGCAGCCCCCAGGGCGGCGTCCAGTACGGCAGCGCCCAGTACGGCAGCCCCCAGGGTGGCGCCCAGTACGGCAACGGGCAAGGCGGTCAGTACGGTGACGGCCAGGGCCAGTACGGCACCGGCCAGGGCGGGCAGTACGGCGCCGCGGACCAGGGCCAGTACGCCGCCGGTCAGGGCGGTCAGTACGGCAACGGTCAGGCGGATCAGTACGGCGTCGCGGGCCAGGGCGCCCAGAACGGCACCGGCCAGGGCGGGCAGTACGGCGGCCAGGCCGCCCCGTACAACGGCGCACACGACGGCCGGTACGGCGGTGCCCGGCCCGGCCCGTACGCCGAAGGCGGCGCCCCTTACGGTGACCGGCCCGCGGCCGGTCCGGGCGACGGCCAGGAGGACGACCCGGGTCAGTACGGCCGGCAGAACAGGCGCTGACCCGCCCGCGCACACACCGATGGCGCCCCGGTCCCCTGCACTTCGCCGAGGGGCCGGGGCGCCGTTCCTGTGCCGGAGGCCGTCAGAAGCCGCGGGTCCGTTTGGCCGCGCGGCGGGACGCGCCCTCGACCGCTCCCGGTACCCGCATGAACAGCCTTGAGATCTCGCTTCCCAGGTTGACCCCGATGGCGATCGCCAGGGCCGTGGCGACCGCCGTGGAGAGCGAGGTGAGCCCGGTGTCCACCTCGTTCTGCGCGACGCCCAGCAGACCGAAGTACGTCGCCGAACCAGGCAGCAGAGGGCCGATCGCGGCCGTGATGTAGGGCAGCGACGAGCTGTAGTGGTAGCGCGAGAACAGCTGGCCGAACAGCCCCACCAGCCCGGCCGCGACCGCCGTCGCAGCCACTGGCGAGATACCGCCCTCGCGGGCCATCGCCCCGTAGATGACCCAGGCCACGCCCCCGTTGAGGGTCACCGCGAGCACGGTGGAGCGCTCCTGCTGGAGCAGGATCGCGAAGGCCAGGGTGAGGGTCATCGAGGCCAGGATCTGGAGCACCGGCCGGTCGTTGGGCACGAAGCGCTCCTCCGGGTTGAGCGCGGCGCCGAGCTGGACGCCCAGATAGAGCATCAGCAGCACGCCGGCCACGATGCCGATGAAGAAGTACATGACCTCCAGGAGCCGGGCCCCCGCGGTGATGTAGTAACCGGTCAGACCGTCCTGCACCCCGGCGACGAGGGCCCGCCCGGGCAGCAGCGCGAACAGCCCACCGGTGATCACCGCGGAGGGCCGAACGTCCGTCGAGTGGGTCAGGGTCAGCGCGATGCCCATGGCCGCCGGAGGCATGGCCGCGACCGTGAACTGGTAGAATTCGGGCAGCCCGCGCCCGGCGCAGAGCCAGGCCAGCCGGTCGCCGAGCATCGCGCCCGCCGCCGCCACTATGAAGACGAGCACGCCACCGCCGACCAGCACCGAAGCTGAGCCGGCGAGCAGACCGGCGGCGGCCGTCAGCACCCAGCCGGGGTACGGGTGCCGGTTACGGCGGATCTCGGCCAGGCGCCGGTAGGCCTCCTCCAGCGAGACCTCGACATGTTCCGCCGTGGTGATGTCGTCGATCAGCCGGAAGACGGCCGCCAGCCGGGTGTAGTCGGTGCCCCGGCGGCGTACGGTGCGGCTCGCCGTCACGGGGTCGTCGACCAGCGACGGCTGGTACGAGATGGACAGCAGGGTGAAGGTGACCGTCGGCTCGCTGCGGTCGAGCCCGTACGAACGCGTCACCGCGAACATGGCGGCTTCGACGTCCTCCGCACCCTCGCCGCCCGCGAGGAGCAGCTCCCCGATACGCAGCGTCAGGTCGAGCACGCGCGGTACGGCGGGGCCCGAGTCGTCCGTCCGCTGCACGCTCTCCGGCGCCGGGCGCTCCGTCACCGGCATGCGCAGCATCGTGCGCATCCGGTCCTGCCAGGGGGCCTCCTTCGTCAGCCGGACCATCGGGATGCCGTGCGCGGGAGTGAACGCGGGCGGTTGCTGCTGGGAGTTGTACCCGCTCGGCGGGACGAAGGCTGAGGCGAGGACGTCGGCTCCCGGGCCGGAAACGGAAACGGAACCGGGACCGGAGCCCGAAGGTGCCGACGGCTCGGTGTGCAGACCGGCCGGAAGGGCGAATTCCGACGTCGGATGGTCGTCCTCGGACGGAGCCGCCGACTGCTCCACACCGGTCGGCGGGACGAAGGCGCTGTGTGCCTCGTCGGACTGGGGCTTCTGGTCCTCGGGACCGCCCTGTTCCGCCACCACTCGACCTCGTTCCTCCTCGACCGCTCGTTACGGGAGCGCTTCTGCCCAGTATGGGCACGGACATGAGCCGCCACACGCAGCGGGCGGCGCACCGTGAAGGTGCGCCGCCCGTTGTCCGTGCGGTCAGCAGGGTCGGTCGGCCCATGCGCCGCGATCCGCGCCGTTCCCGCCCGTAAGCGGAAGCCGGAGGGGTTACGTCAGTGCTTGCCGCCCTGTGCCTCGAGGCGCTTGTAGGAGGCCTCGATCTCGGCCTCGGCCTCGGCACGGCCGACCCAGTCGGCGCCCTCGACGGACTTGCCGGGCTCCAGGTCCTTGTAGACCTCGAAGAAGTGCTGGATCTCCAGGCGGTCGAACTCCGACACGTGGTGGATGTCGCGCAGGTGCTCCACCCGGGGGTCGGACGCCGGGACGCACAGCAGCTTGTCGTCGCCGCCGGCTTCGTCCGTCATCCGGAACATGCCGATCGCGCGGCACTTGATGAGGCAGCCGGGGAAGGTCGGCTCGTCCAGGATGACCAGCGCGTCCAGCGGATCGCCGTCCTCGCCGAGGGTGTTCTCTACGAAGCCGTAGTCGGCCGGGTAGCTGGTCGAGGTGAAGAGTCGACGGTCCAGGCGGATCCGACCGGTCTCGTGGTCCACCTCGTACTTGTTCCGCGAACCCTTCGGGATCTCGATGGTGACGTCGAACTCCACGGGTGGCTCCTCCATGATCAACACTTACGACTGGTGGTTAAGTGTCCCTCACGCAGATGAGTGCTCGCGAAAGGGGCTGGTCAACGGTGGCCGAGCCGGTGGAGAGACCGACGGACGACCCGTTGAACAGGTGGGGCAAGTGGAAAGCCCCGAAGTACCTGGAGCGCGGGAACGGACGGGACGACCTCCGGCTCGTCGCAGGCTCCGCGATGCTCGGCCTGGTGGTCGCCGCCGGTGCCGTCCTGGCCGCCGGTCCCTGGGACTCCGGTCAGCGTAAGGCCGAGCGGGACCAGGTAGCCGTCCACCAGCGCGCAGGTGGCGCACATCACGAAGGGACCGCGCCCGACGGCCCGGAGCCCGCCTCCAGCGCACCCGCCGTCCTGGGCACCCTCGGCGGCACGGCCGGCCTCAGGGCCCCGGCGGGCGCGAGCAGCCTGGAGACCGCCCTCGATCCCCTGCTGGACGCGCCCGCACTCGGTGCCGTACGCACCGCCGTGGTCGTCGACACGGCCACCGGCAAGCAGCTGTACGCACGGGGCGCGGCGGACCCCATGACTCCCGCGTCCACGGTGAAGATCGCCACGGCCGCTGCCGCGCTCTCCGCGCTCGGCCCCACCCACCGCATTGCGACGACGGTCACCCTGTCTCCGGACTTCCGGACGCTCACCCTTGTCGGCGGCGGCGACCCCACCCTGGACAAGGCGGCCCTGCGCGCCCTGGCGGCCGACACTGCGCGCTCCCTGCGCGACGCCGGCACCGGGGCTCTGCGGCTGGCGTACGACACCTCGCGCTACTCGGGTCCGGCGCTCCACCCCATCGGCCCCAACGAGAACATCGCGCCCGTCAGCGCGCTCATGGTCGACGAGGGCCGCCTCGACAAGAGCGACCGGGGGCCGGCCCCCCGAACCGGGGATCCCGCGGGTGACGCCGCGCGCGCCTTCGCGGACCTTCTCGACGACGCCGGTGTCGAGGCCCGGGCCGTTCCCATGCCCGGGCGGACCCCGGCCGGGTCCCGTACGGTGGCGACACACCTGTCGAAGCCGCTCTCCGCCTTGGTCGAACGGGCCCTGACCAACAGCGACAACGACATCGCCGAGGCCCTGGCCCGGCAGACCGCGCTGAAGGCCGGGCAGCCGGCCTCCTTCGCCGGGAGCCGTCGGGCCGTGACCGCCCAGCTGAAGGCGCTCGGCCTGCCACTGACCGGCGCCCACCTGGCCGACGGCAGCGGTCTCGACCGCGCGGACAAGGTGACGGCAGGGCTCCTGGCCCAGTTGCTCGCGCTCGCCGCCGGACCGGACCACCCTGAACTCCGTCCGGTACTCACCGGTCTCCCCGTCGCCGGATTCAGCGGCACGCTCGGCGACCGTTACACGGCGACGTCCCCGGCGACCGGCCTGATCAGGGCCAAGACGGGCACCCTCACCGGGGTGAACAGCCTGGCCGGAACCGCGGTCGACGCACAGGGCCGCCTGCTCGCCTTCGCCTTCCTGGCTTCGGGCACCACATCCCCGGGCGAGGCGGAAGCCTCGCTCGACACCCTGGCCACCGCCCTCGTCGACGGCACCCGGTGAGCGGCTGACACCCCACCACGGAGCGCCCACCTCACGTACGGTTGACGCATGACGAGCATCGGTGGAGCCGAGATGGTCGACTGGAATCTCGCGGTCGCGACTGCGACCCGGTTCGTGAGGCCGGGTCCCGAGATCAGCCGCGAGGAGGCCCGCGCCGTCGTCGCGGAGCTCCGTCGGCATGCCAAGGCCTCGGAGGAGCACGTCCGTTCGTTCACCCGGATGATCCCGGAAGGGCACGAACCCGAGGACACCCCGGTCCTCGTCGTCGACCGGGCGGGCTGGATCAGGGCCAATGTCGCGGGCTTCCGCGAGCTGCTGCGTCCACTGCTCGGGAAGATGCAGGACCGCCGGGGCAGCGGTCCGGGCAATGCCGTGCTCGGCGCGGTCGGCGGCAAGGTGACCGGCGTCGAACTGGGCATGCTGCTGTCCTTCCTGGCTTCCCGGGTCCTCGGGCAGTACGAGACCTTCGCCCCGGCCACCCGGGAGCTTCCCGCGTCCTCCAAGGGGGGTGGCAGGCTCCTCCTGGTCGCGCCCAACATCGTCCATGTCGAACGCGAACTGGAGGTCGACCCCCACGACTTCAGGCTCTGGGTGTCCCTCCACGAGGAGACGCACCGTACCCAGTTCACCGGTGTGCCCTGGCTCCGCGACCATCTGCAGGGCGAGATCCAGTCCTTCCTCGACGAGACCGACGTCGACCCGATGACCGTGCTCGAACGCCTCCGTGAGGCCGCGCAGGCCTTCTCCGGAGGCAGCCGCCCCGAAGGCGAACAGGGTGAGGAGGGTGACGACCGCGGGCGCAGCCTCGTCGAGATCGTCCAGACGCCCTCCCAGCGCGAGATCCTGGGCCGCCTCACCGCCGTGATGTCCCTGCTCGAGGGGCACGCGGACTTCGTGATGGACGGGGTGGGCCCCGACGTGGTGGCCTCCGTCGCCGAGATCCGGGAGAAGTTCCAGCAGCGCAGGGCGCGCGGCGCGAGCCGGCTGGACCTGGCGCTGCGCAAGCTACTGGGGCTCGACGCGAAGCTGCGGCAGTACCGCGACGGCGAGAAGTTCGTCCGGGCCGTGGTGGACGAGGTCGGCATCGACGGTTTCAACCGGGTGTGGACCTCGCCCAACACCCTTCCCAGCAAGGCCGAGATCGCCTCACCGGCGGACTGGGTGGCACGGGTGCACCGTAAGGCGGATTCGTGATCTTGGCCGTCCCGACGGCAGGAGATTGCCTCTCCAATCACCCATCCGAGGGACCATAAGGGCATGGGAAGGCGTGCGATGCTCGATGAACAGCTTGTCTCTGTCACCATCGACGCACTCTGAGTGACGGGGCTCCGTCCCGTGCACACCGAGGCACCCCCCCCAGAACTCCACCCGAAGGGCACCGGACATGGGTCCCCATCCTGCGGTCGCGGCGATACGCCTGGCGGTCCGCCGCGTACTCCACGACGTCGTCGCCGAATACAACCGTCACACCGAACGGGCCGGACGCGCCGCGTTCGCCGAGGCAGGGGCGGGCGCGCGGCGCGCCGCGCTTCCCGAAGGGCCCGGCACCCCGCTGGTGCTCGTCGCGTGCTCCGGGGGCGCCGACTCCATGGCTCTCGCCTCCGCCCTCGCCTTCGAGTCACGCAAGCTCCCTGTCCGCGCCGGTGGAATCACCGTCGACCACAATCTTCAGCCCGGCTCCGGACTCCGCGCCGACGAGGTCGTCTCCCGCCTCGCCGGGATGGAGCTCGACCCGGTCGAGGCCGTCGCCGTACAGGTCGGCCGTGACGGCGGGCCCGAGGCCGCAGCCCGCGATGCCCGCTACGCAGCCCTGGACGCCGCGGCGGAGCGCCATGGAGCCGTCGCCGTGCTGCTCGGCCACACCCGCGACGACCAGGCCGAGACCGTCCTGCTCGGCCTCGCCCGGGGTTCGGGCATCCGCTCGCTCTCCGGGATGGCCGCCGCCTCCGGCCCGGCCGGCCGCTACCGACGCCCGTTCCTCCAGCTCGACCGGCAGACCGCCCGCAAGGCCTGCCTCGTGCAGTCGATCCCCGTCTGGGACGACCCCCACAACATCGACCCCTCCTACACCCGCTCCCGGCTGCGCCACGAGGGTCTGCCCGCCCTGGAGAAGGCGCTGGGCAAGGGCGTCGTCGAAGCTCTCGCCCGGACCGCGCAGCTCTCCCGCGACGATGCCGACGCCCTCGACACCTGGGCCGCCGAGGCCGCCCGGTCGGTCCGCGACGACGCCGGACGGCTGGAGTGCGCCAAGCTTTCCGTCCTGCCGCCGGCGGTACGCCGCCGGGTGCTGCGCCGGGCCGTGATCGACGCCGGGTCCCCCGCGGGTTCGCTCTTCGCCCGCCATGTCGAGGAAGTCGACCGGCTCATCACCGGCTGGCGCGGCCAGGGCGCCATCAACCTGCCCGGCCGCGTCGAGGTGCGACGGCAGGGTGGCAGACTGGTGATTCGGCAGAGCTGAAGCGCAAGCGGCTGAAGTGCAGGCGAAACGCCGGTCCGGCCCGGGGAACACTTCCGGGTCCGGCAGGGCAGAGAAAGAGACGCGGGTGAACGAGAAGGACATGGGCACCGACCTTCAGTCGGTGCTCCTCACCAAGGAAGAGATCGACGCGAAGCTCGTCGAGCTGGCAGCGAAGATCGACGCGGAGCACGCGGGCAAGGACCTGCTCATCGTCGGCGTGCTCAAGGGCGCGGTGATGGTCATGGCTGACCTGGCCCGCGCGCTGTCCACCCCCGTCACCATGGACTGGATGGCCGTCTCGTCGTACGGCGCGGGAACCCAGTCCTCGGGCGTCGTCCGGATCCTCAAGGACCTCGACACCGACATCAAGGGCAAGCACGTCCTGATCGTCGAGGACATCATCGACTCCGGTCTCACGCTGTCCTGGCTGCTGACCAACCTCGGTTCGCGCGAGCCCGCGAGTCTGGAGGTCTGCACGCTGCTCCGCAAGCCGGACGCCGCGAAGGTTGCGATCGACGTGAAGTGGGTCGGCTTCGACATCCCCAACGAGTTCGTCGTGGGCTACGGACTGGACTACGCGGAGAAGTACCGCAACCTCCCCTTCGTCGGTACGCTCGCCCCCCACGTCTACGGCGGCTGAGGCGGCCGCCCCGGCGGCACCCGGCCGAACCGGGCCGGACTCCCGGGAACCCTCGTGGCGTTCGGGCCGTTGGAGCCTTCGAAGAGGGGTTTGTCGGACCTCCCGGGCGGTCACGGGTGACAATGCTGGGGTACCGTCCGAAGAACAGTCTTTTCTCACAGCAGCATTTACCTACGGGCAGGAGGGACGGGGCGTCTTCGCTCCGTATGGATGGACGTGAAGCGATACTTCCGTGGGCCGGTCATGTGGATCGTGCTGGCCGTCCTCGCCGTGGTCGTGCTGATGCAGGTCGTCGGCTCGTCCGGCGGCTACAAGACGGTGGACACCGGCAAGGTGATCCAGGCGATCAGCAAGAACCAGGTGGAACAGGCCAAGCTGACCACCGGTGACGAACAGATCCTGAAGATCGAGCTGAAGGACAAGCAGAAGCTCGAAGGCGAGTCCGGCAGCAAGTTCCAGGCGAGCTACATCGGCAACCAGGGTGTCGAGCTTGCCGACACCCTGCAGAAGAAGTTCGAGAGCGGTGACATCGAGAAGGGTTACACCGTCTCGCCGTCGAAGCAGTCCCCGTTCGTCTCGATCCTTCTCTCTCTGCTGCCCTTCGTCCTGATCGTGGTCGTGTTCCTGTTTCTGATGAATCAGATGCAGGGCGGCGGCTCCAAGGTCATGCAGTTCGGCAAGTCCAAGGCCAAGCTGATCACCAAGGACACGCCGAAGACGACGTTCGCCGATGTGGCGGGGTCGGACGAGGCCGTCGAGGAACTGTACGAGATCAAGGAATTCCTCCAGGAGCCGGCGAAGTTCCAGGCCGTCGGCGCCAAGATCCCCAAGGGCGTCCTGCTGTACGGGCCGCCCGGTACGGGTAAGACGCTGCTCGCTCGCGCCGTCGCCGGCGAAGCGGGCGTCCCGTTCTACTCGATCTCCGGTTCCGACTTCGTCGAGATGTTCGTCGGTGTCGGTGCCTCCCGTGTCCGTGACCTCTTCGAGCAGGCCAAGGCGAACGCTCCGGCGATCGTCTTCGTCGACGAGATCGACGCCGTCGGACGGCACCGCGGTGCCGGCATGGGCGGCGGTCACGACGAGCGCGAACAGACGCTCAACCAGCTGCTCGTGGAGATGGACGGCTTCGACGTGAAGGGCGGCGTCATCCTGATCGCCGCCACGAACCGGCCGGACATCCTTGACCCGGCGCTGCTGCGCCCGGGACGCTTCGACCGGCAGATCGCCGTCGACCGGCCGGACATGCAGGGCCGCCTCGAGATCCTCAAGGTGCACCAGAAGGGCAAGCCGGTCGCGGAGGACGTCGACCTCAACGCGGTCGCCCGTCGTACGCCCGGCTTCACCGGTGCCGACCTGTCGAACGTGCTGAACGAAGCGGCGCTCCTCACGGCGCGCAGCAACAAGAAGCTGATCGACAACTACATGCTCGACGAGGCCATCGACCGCGTCGTGGCGGGCCCGCAGAAGCGGACCCGGATCATGTCCGAGAAGGAAAAGAAGATCACCGCGTACCACGAGGGCGGACATGCCCTGGTCGCGGCGGCCTCACCCCAGTCGGACCCGGTCCACAAGATCACGATCCTCTCCCGCGGCCGTGCCCTCGGTTACACGATGGTGCTCCCGGAAGAGGACAAGTACTCCACGACGCGCAACGAGATGCTCGACCAGCTGGCGTACATGCTCGGCGGGCGCGCGGCCGAGGAGCTGGTCTTCCACGACCCGACGACCGGTGCTGCGAACGACATCGAGAAGGCCACCGCCACGGCCCGCGCGATGGTCACGCAGTACGGCATGACGGAGCGCCTCGGTGCGATCAAGTTCGGTGGAGACAACACCGAGCCGTTCGTGGGCCGGGAGATGGGCCACCAGCGCGACTACTCGGAAGAGGTCGCGGCGCTCGTCGACGAAGAGGTCAAGAAACTCATCGAGACCGCGCACAACGACGCGTGGGAAATCCTCGTAGAGAACCGCGACATCCTCGACGCCCTCGTCCTGGAGCTCCTCGAGAAGGAGACGCTCGGCAAGGAACAGATCGCCGAGATCTTCGCCCCGATCGTGAAGCGTCCGGCTCGCCCGGCATGGACCGGTTCCGCCCGGCGTACCCCGTCGACGCGTCCGCCCGTGCTCTCTCCCAAGGAGCTGGCCCTGACCAACGGCTCTGCCAATGGTTCGGCCACCCCGGAGATCGCCCCGACGGACATCACGTCGAAGAACACCGGCACCTCCACGGCGGCCCTCCCGGAGGACCGCCCCGAGAGCTAGCCCCTGCCCGACCCGGTGTGTCCCCTGTCACGGGGCCTCCACCAGGCCCGGAATGGATGCCGCGTCCCCCAGGTTCTAGCCTGTGGGGGCGCGGCTTTTTCGTATGCATGCGCAAGGCCGCCTTTTCTGTGAGGTCCGGGCAGGCCTGCGCTTGCGACTTGCACAGAGGAACGAGGCACAGATGACCGACCCGGTGACGCTGGACGGGCAGGGTTCGATCGGCGTATTCGACGAGAAGCGGGCCGAAGCCGCCGTACGGGAGCTCCTCATCGCGGTCGGGGAGGACCCGGACCGTGAAGGTCTGCTCGAGACCCCGGGCCGTGTGGCACGTGCGTACAAGGAGATATTCGCGGGACTCCATCAGGAGCCCGAGGACGTCCTGACGACGACGTTCGACCTCGGCCACGACGAGATGGTGCTGGTCAAGGACATCGAGGTGTTCAGCACCTGTGAGCACCACCTGGTGCCCTTCCACGGTGTCGCGCACGTCGGCTACATCCCTGCGACGAGCGGCAAGATCACGGGGCTGTCGAAGCTGGCCCGGCTGGTCGACGTCTATGCCAGGCGGCCGCAGGTCCAGGAGCGGCTCACCACGCAGATCGCGGACTCCCTGATGGCGATCCTGGAGCCGCGCGGGGCGATCGTCGTGGTCGAGTGCGAGCACATGTGCATGTCAATGCGGGGCATCCGCAAGCCCGGGGCCAAGACGATCACGTCCGCGGTCCGGGGGCAGCTGCGCGACCCGGCCACCCGAGCGGAGGCGATGAGCCTCATCATGGCGCGCTGAGAAGGACGGGGACGGGCCGAGAAGGCCTGGAACGGGCGGAACGGCGCGGCAGCGATGAGTTGGCGCGGCCAGGGGAGTCGACCGTAGGGGAGTGCCCGAACGGTCGGATCCACCAGGAGAGGAGTTCCCCATGCCGTTCACCCATGTGCTCGCCGTAGCGCCGGTGATGGCCATCGATCCGGCGGTGGAGTGGTACGAGCGGCTTCTCGGCCGCCCGGCCGACGCGCGTCCCATGGACGGGCTGGCCGACTGGCACATCTCCCCGTACGCCTGGCTTCAGGTCTTCGAGTCGCCTGAGCAGGTCGGCGGAACGCTGGTGAATCTGGTGGTCGATGATCTGGACGAGGCGCTCTCGGACCTCGCGGACCGGGGGATCGAGGCGGGTGAGACCCAGCCCGGTTCTCGTGGGGTGCGGTTCGCCGCCGTCCACGACCCCGACGGCAACCGGGTCACCCTGATCGAGAACCCGGTGTCCTAGCAGGACCGGCGGGTCCGAGGCTCTACACGAGGGCCTCAGGCGGCCTGGGCCGTGTTCCTCTTGTCGTCCCCGTCGTCCGGGAGCTTGCAGACACGCTCCAGGAAGACGGCGGCGGCGACGACCGCGATGCCGGCCAGGACGGCGAAGCCTGCGTAGATGGCCTGATCGCGTCGGGGCGGGACGTCGAGGGAGCCGAGCAGGAAGACGCCCGTGCCGCCGTACATCCCCGCGATCAGAGCGACGACGAGCGCACTCGCCTGGCCGAAGACCACGGCGCGCGCCGCCATCATCGGCTCCACGCCTTTCGCCCCCGGACGCCGCTCCCGCTGGGCGCGCAGCCGTGCCCGGATCGACAGGGCTGTGGCCAGCAGGACGACGGCGATCACAGCCAGTACGACGGGGGCGGCGAGCGGCACGCTCGGCAGGGTCCCCAGAGAGTCCCAGAGGCGGGATCCGCCCCAGGACAGCACGCCGGCTCCGGCGAAGAGGCCGGCCAGTAGCCCGAGCCGTAGTTGCTTCACCGAGGTGCCGCCCTTCGTCGCCGTTGCCCTGTGTCGTTCGCCCGCAGGCGGTCGTCCTTGAGCCTAACGACTACTCGGGCAGACGAAGTTCCAGGTCGGGCCGGGGGAGCACTCCGGCGCGGCCGACGTCGGCCAGCAGACCGGCCACCGGGCCGACGCCGGGCAGTTGGGCGTCCGGTTCCACGTCGTGCCAGGGGGCGAGGACGAAGGCGCGCTCGCGGGCGCGCGGGTGCGGGAGGGTCAGCAGGGGGTCGTCGGAGACCACGTCGGCGTACGACACGATGTCGACGTCGATGGTGCGCGGTCCCCAGCGCTCGTCGCGGACCCGGTCGAAGGCCTCCTCGATGGCCTGGCCGCGCTCCAGCAGGGATGAGGGGGGCAGGGTCGTCTTCACGACGATCACCGCGTTGAAATACGACGGCTGGGAGCCGGGGTCGACGCCCCAGGGCTCCGTCTCGTAGACCGGGGAGACCGCTTTGACCCGAAGGCCGGGGGTGTCTTCCAGGGCGTCGATGGCGCCCTGGAGCGTCTCCAGCCGGTTGCCGAGGTTGGAGCCGAGGGAGATCACGGCCCGTTTGGGGTTGGAGAGGGTGACGTCTGCCGCGTCGACCTGCTCGACCACGGCGGCGGGAACCGGCTGTACGGTCGGGTCGCTCTGCCCCTCGGTGGAAAATGCAGTCATGCTCGGCTCCGGATGATGGTGATGGTCACGTCGTCGAAGGGGACGCTGATCGGGGCATCCGGCTTGTGGACGACGACCTCGACCTCCTCGACCCCTTCGTGCTTGAGGCACTTCTGTGCGATGCGTTCCGCGAGGGTCTCGATCAGATCGACCGGCTCACCCCTTACGACATCGACGACCTCTTCCGCGACCACGCCGTAGTGAACGGTCTTCGACAGGTCGTCCGTGGCTGCCGCGGGGCGGGTGTCGAGGCCGAGCACCAGGTCCACGATGAAGGTCTGGCCCTCTTCCCGTTCCTTGGGGAAGACACCGTGGTGCCCACGGGCCTTGAGGCCGCGCAGCGCGACACGATCCACGCGAATCACTCCTGCTGTTCGTCGTCTCTGGAGGCACCCGGCCGCGTGCGGGCGGTGGAGTGCCATCTTTCGAATCTACCCGCGAGCACCGACAGCGACCGCCCGCGGGGGCACGGACCGGCCCGTCAGGGGGTTGGTAGCCGCGTATACCCCGTGATCAGGGGGCCCAATCCCTCCGGGCCGCTCCGCCCGCTCAGACGGTCGGCTCCTCGTCCTCTTCCTCACCGGTTTCGGCCAGTACGGGGGAGCCGTGGTGGGACCAGAGCTTCCAGCCGTCCGGTGTGCGCCGGAACACGTTGGTGGCGACGACGAGCTGCCCGACGAGCGGCCCCAGTGCGGCGCCCTCCTCCGCGGGGCCGCCGCTGAGGATGTTCTCGGTGCAGCTCACCAGGGCGGTGTCGCCGGTCATGGACACCCCGACATCGGTCAGGAAGAACTGGATGTACTCGGTGTTCGCCATGATCAGCGCGTAGCTCCGCAGCACCTCGCCACGGCCCGTGAGCACAGGCCAGCCCGGGTGGACGCAGGAGACGGTGAGGTCCTCCCCGGGCAGCCACAGGCCCGAGAGCGCCTCGAAATCGCCGCGTTCCATCGCCTCGTAGAAGGCGGTGTTGGCCTGCTCGACCGCCGCGATGTCGGCGGCGGCCTCCTCGTGCTCGTCGCGCGGGGCGCTCATGCGGCCCCCTCGACGGCGCGGGCGACCCGCACAGCGTCCGCCGTGGGCCGTACCGCGTGCACCCGGACCGCCCAGGCGCCCGCGTCGGCCGAGAGGGCGGAGATCGCGGCCGTCGCGGCGTCCCGCTCGCGGGCGGGCGGCGGGGTGGCGTCCTCGCCTGCCAGGACACGGCCGAGGAACCGCTTGCGGGAGGCGGCGACGAGCAGGGGCCTGCCCAGGTCCCGCAGCCGGTCGAGGTGCGCGATCAGCGCGAGGTCCTGGGCGGCGTCCTTGGCGAAACCGAGCCCAGGGTCGATCACCAGCTTCTCCGGGTCGACACCGCCCTCGATCACCGCCTCCATGCGCTCGCGCAGCTCCGCGACGACTTCGCCGACGACGTCCGCGTACACCGCGCGGCTGTTCATCGACTCGCTGAAACCGCGCCAGTGCATGACGACGAACGGCACTCCGGCGGCTGCGACGACCGGGATCATGCCCGGGTCCGCGAGGCCGCCGCTCACGTCGTTGACCAAGGCCGCACCGGCGGCGACGGACTGCTCGGCGACACGGGCCCGCATGGTGTCCACGGAGAGGGTGACGCCTTCGGAGGCCAGTCCCCGCACCACGGGGAGCACCCGCCGCAGTTCCTCGGCCTCGTCCACCCTGCTCGCGCCCGGGCGGGTCGACTCACCCCCCACATCGACCAGATCCGCACCTTCGGCCACCAGTTCGAGGCCGTGCTTGATCGCCGCAGTGGTGTCGAACCAGCGGCCGCCGTCGGAGAAGGAGTCGGGCGTCACATTGACGACTCCCATGACCGCACAGCGGTCCCACTCCGGCAGACCCCGGACCGTGCCGCGCCCTCGCAACGTACTCATGCGACCAGCCTAGGCCGTGTCGGCGAAGGGGGCGGTCGGGCCGTACACACCCCTGAGCGTGGCGAAGGCCCCGCTCAGAGGGAGCCGGCGCCCGCCACGGTCTCCACGGCGACCTCGGCGCGTGGCAGGTCCTGTGCGTCCGCGTCGATCGAGCGGCGCAGGGCCTCGTGGAGTCGGGCCGGGGTGAGGACGCCCAGGAAACGGCCGGTGCCCTCCTTGTCGATGACCGCGATCCAGCCCGCGTCGTGCTGCAGCATCGTCGCGAAGGCCTGCTTGAGCGGCGCGCCGAGCGGCAGCCACGCCTCCATGCGGCGCGCGTGCTCACGGACCGTGCCCTCGACCGTCGCCGCCCCGCCGCCCGCCGGGATCCAGCCGTGCAGATTGTCCCGCCCGTCGAGGACGACCGCCCAGCGTGCCCCGTCGGCCCGCAGCCGCTCGGTCGCCGCCGCCAGCGGATCGTCGAGATGGACGACCGGCGGCTGGTCCAGGTCGCTCTCCTCGATGGGGGTCACCGAGAGCCGCTTCAGACCCCGGTCCGCCCCGACGAAGTCGGCGACGTACGGCGTCGCCGGGGCCCCGAGGACCGTGGCCGGGGTGTCGAACTGCTCGATGCTGCCTTGCCCGTACACGGCGATCCGGTCGCCGAGCCGGACGGCTTCCTCGATGTCATGGGTGACGAACAGCACGGTCTTACGGACCTGTGCCTGCAGTTTCAGGAATTCGTTCTGCAGCCTTTCCCGTACGACCGGATCGACGGCGCCGAAAGGTTCGTCCATCAGCAGGACCGGCGGATCGGCGGCCAGGGCCCGTGCCACGCCGACCCGTTGACGCTGACCGCCGGAAAGCTGCTCGGGATAGCGGCCGCCATGAACGGAAGGATCCAGTCCGACGAGATCGAGCAGTTCGGCTGCGCGCTTCCTGCCCTTTTCCCGCCCCCAGCCGAGGAGATGGGGAACGGTTGCCGTGTTCTCCAGGACCGTTTTGTGCGGGAAGAGACCCACCTGCTGGATCACATAACCGATCCGGCGGCGGAGCCGGACCGGGTCGATGGTGGATATGTCGTCCCCGTCGAGGAAAATCCGGCCGTCGGTCGGTTCGGTCAGACGGTTCACCATTTTCATGGTGGTCGTCTTGCCGCAGCCGGAAGGCCCGACAAGCGTGACCAGTTCACCCTCGGCGACCTCGAAGGAAAGGTCGTCGACGGCGGTGGTGCCGTCCGCGTACCGCTTGGTGACGTGCTCGAAACGGATCATGATTCCCCATTGTGACGCGGGTTGTGTGAAGGCCATGTTGCCGGAATACGACAGCCTCGGCGATTGTCAGTGGTCGGGGATAGGGTCACTCGGGACCGGACCCGGGGTGGCATCACGAGGGCAAACAGGAGGTGGGGGCGGATGTCCGAGCAGAACTGCCTGGTGGCGAACGACTGGATCTGCGGAGAGTATCTGCGCTCCCGCAGCCAGGAGTTGACCGAGGCGACCGTCCAGCACATCTGGATCACGGCGGTGTCCGTGCTGATAGGTCTCGCGGTGGCGTTTCCGCTCGCGCTGCTCGCGCGCCGGGGCCGGCATTTCGCGGGCCCGGTGCTGGGCCTGACCACCGTGCTCTACACCGTGCCGTCGCTGGCGATGTTCTCGCTGCTGCTGCCGCTCTTCGGGCTGTCCGCGGCGCTCGTGGTCACCGGCCTGGTGCTCTATTCGCTGACCGTCCTCGTACGCAACATCCTGGCGGGTCTGGAAGCGGTTCCGCAGGAGGCCAGGGACGCCGCGAAGGGCATGGGCTACGGACCCGCCCGGCTCCTCTGGGAGGTCGAACTCCCCCTCGCGCTGCCCGCGCTGATGGCCGGACTGCGGATCGCGACGGTGTCGACCGTCGCCCTGACCACGGTCGGCTCGCTCGTCGGCAAGGGCGGCCTCGGCAATCTCATCGAGGACGCGCTGCCCAGCTTCTTCAAGGCCCAGGTGCTCACCGCCTCCGTGCTCTGCGTACTGCTCGCGGTGGCCGCGGATCTGCTGCTGCTCGGGGTGCAGCGTCTGCTCACGCCTTGGGCCCGGATACGGAAGCCAGCGGAGGCGGGCATCGCGAAGACGGAAGCGGTCTGATCCATGGGAGTCATCGGGGAAGCGTGGGCCTGGCTCACCACCGGCGCCAACTGGTCGGGGGACGGCGGGGCGGCACACCGGCTGGCCGAGCACCTGTACGTCAGCGGGATCGCCCTCGCGGCGGCCTGCGTCATAGCCCTGCCGGTCGCGCTGTACCTCGGGCACGTGGGCAAGGGGGGCGGGCTCGCCGTCAACATCTCCAACGTGGGCCGCGCGGTCCCGGTGTTCGCGGTGCTGGCCCTCTTCATGATGACGCCCCTGCGTGACTCCGGCTATCTGCCGACGGTGGTCGCGCTGGTGCTCTTCGCCGTGCCCCCGCTGCTGACCAATGCGTACGTCGGGATGACCGAGGTGGACCGGGCGGTGCTGGAGGCCGCGCGGGGCATGGGGATGTCCGGCCCGCAGCTCTTCGTACGGGTCGAGCTCCCCCTCGCCTACCCGATGATCATGAGCGGCCTCCGGTCCGCCGCCGTCCAGGTGGTCGCCACCGCTTCGATCGCGGCGATGGTAGGCCTCGGAGGCCTGGGCCGGATCATCACCGCCGGATTCAACACCTACGACACCGCGCAGGTCTTCGCGGGCGCCGTGCTGGTCGCCCTGCTGGCCCTGGTGGTGGAGGGCGTTCTCGTGGCGCTGGACCGGCTGCTGTCGCCCCTGCGACGGCGCCGGACGGTATGAGCGCGCGGACTTCCCGGACTGTGCACACCATTCTTTCGCGGACGGAGAACAACATGAGCAGGACCTCGCGCATAGCGGGTGCGGTCATCGGAGCGGTCACGCTGGCAGGCTCGCTGGCCGCCTGCGGCGGCGACAGCCTGGAGAGCGAGAAGAGCGGTTCCGGCACGGGTGCCGGTGCCGGCTCCGGGAAGGGCTCGCTCGTCGTGGGGGCCGCCGGCTTCACCGAGTCCAAGGTGCTCGCCGAGCTCTACGCCCAGGTCCTGGGCGACGCCGGATATGACACCTCGGTCACCACGGTGAAGAACCGCGAACTGTACGAACCCTCGCTGGAGAAGGGCGAGATCGATGTCGTCCCGGAATACGCGGCGACCCTCGCGGAATTCCTCAACGCCAAGGTCAACGGAGCGAAGGAGGCGGAGTCGAAGCCCGTCGCCTCGGGTGACGTGACGGCCACCGTCGCCGCCTTGGAGAAGCTCGCCACCCCGCTCGGACTGAAGGTCCTCCCGGCGGGCAAGGCGGTCGACCAGAACGCCTTCGCGGTGTCCGAGGAATTCGCCGAGAAGAACAACCTCAAGACGCTTTCCGATCTCGGCAGCTCCAAGATCAAGGTGAAGATCGCGGCAGGCGACGAGTGCGAGGTGCGCCCGTTCTGCGCGCCTGGACTGAAGAAGACGTACGGCATCGATGTCACCGGGATCGACCCCAAGGGCGTCGGCACGCCGCAGTCCAAGCAGGCCGTCAAGGACGGGAAGGACCAGCTGGTCCTCACCACCACCACGGACGCGGTGCTCGACTCCTACGGCCTGGTGTTCCTGGAGGACGACAAGAAGCTGCAGAACGCGGACAACGTCCTTCCGGTTCTCAATGCCAAGGATGCGGGCGCGCCGGAGATCGCCGAGGCGCTCGGTGAGCTCACCGACGTACTCACCACGGAGGATCTCGCGGAACTGAACCGCAAGGTCGACGCGGAGCGTGCCAAGCCCGCCGATGCGGCCGGGGACTATCTCCGGTCGAAGGGGCTGATCAAGAAGTAAAAAGGCCTGCAGGAACGCCATGTGGGAGGCTGCCAGGTAACCGGCGGGGAACAGATTGCCGGGCGGCCTCCCAAGTGACTCGCGAGCACGGTAAATTTCGAGCCATGCCACGAGGACGCCACCGCCATTCGCCGCCCCTCCACAGAATCCTGCCTCCCGTCGTGGTGGCCGGAGTGCCGGTGCTCTGTGCCGCCGGCGCCTGGTTCCTCGCGGAACCCCTGCCTCTGCGCGCCCTGGTGGCGGTGACGGCGGCCGCCGCCGTCACCGGTGCCTGTCTGATGCGCGGTTGGGACCGGGCCGCGGGGCTGCGTGTCGCGGAGCTGACCCGTGCCCGGGCCGGCGACGAGTGGAAGGCCGAGGAGCGCATAGCCGAACTCGAGACGGACCTCGAGGAATCACGGGAACTGCGCACCCGGCTGGAGACCAAGCTGCGCCGCAAGCGCGTGGAGCTCGCCGGACTGCGGGGCGAACACGCCGCGCTGCTACGCCGGTACGCCAACGCCGAGACGGAGCGGGCCAGCGCCCTGGAGGGCCGCCGGCAGCTCGTCATCGAGGCGTCCGTACCGCGTGAGCTGCTGCCCGCGCAGTCCACGCCGACGCCGGGCGCCTATCTGCGCGCCGCCCGGGCCCTGCGGGATCTGCCCCGCAACGCCGCACTCCAGGAGGCGCGGCGCACGGCCGAGTCGGCCCGGCAGCGCGACCTCTCCGAGCGGTCCGCGGAACGGGAGACGGAGGGCGACGGCCCCAAGGGGAAGCACGCGGCGGTCGCCGGAGCGGGTGACCTCCAGCACCGCCGTCCTCAGGCCGCCCTCCCCGCGCCCCAGCTGTCGCCCGCGCCCGTGCGCCCGTCCCGTGCCGTGCCGGTGGCCTCCGCCGTCGTTCCGTATGCTGCGGCGCGCCGTCACCTCGTACCGCAGGGAACCTTCGACTTCTTCGGCACGCAGAAGGCGGACACCGCGATCGAGTCCGTGCAGAACGAGGACCTCGCGGACGTGGTGGGCGAGGAGGCACTCGCGGCGCACCGTACGAGCGCGCCCGGGAACCGTGCCGTCGGCAAGGTCATCGACCTGACGGCGCACGACGACACCGAGCAGCTGGAGGTCGTGGAGCTGCGCAGCGCGGTCTCCTCGTAGCCTTCTCGGGGCCGCCCCTGCCGTGCGGGGCCTACTTGTCGATGTCCCCGACGACGAAGAAGAGCGAGCCCAGGATCGCCACCATGTCGGAGACGAGCGTGCCCGGCAGCAGCTCGGTGAGCGCCTGGATGTTGTTGAACGAGGCGGAGCGCAGCTTCAGCCGGTAGGGGGTCTTCTCGCCGGTGGACACCAGGTAGTAGCCGTTGATGCCCAGCGGGTTCTCGGTCCACGCGTAGGTGTGGCCCTCCGGGGCCTTCAGTACCTTGGGCAGCCGCTGGTTGATGGGCCCGGGCGGCAGGTCCGCCATCCGGTCCACACAGGCGTCGGCGAGGTCCAGTGCGTTGTGCGTCTGCTCCAGCAGGCACTCGAAGCGGGCCAGGCAGTCGCCCTCGGTCCGGGTGACGACCTTGAGCGTGTCCTGCAGTTCCCCGTACGCCAGGTACGGTTCGTCGCGCCGCAGGTCGAAGTCGACCCCGGAGGCCCGGGCGATCGGCCCGGACACCCCGTAGGCGTGCACGGCCTCGGCGGACAGCACTCCCACCCCGCGGGTGCGGCCCCGGAAGATCTCGTTGCCGAGCACCAGCCGGTCGTACACGTCCATCCGCGAGCGCACGGACGCCACGGCGTCCCGGGCACGGCCGAGCCAGCCCGCGGGCAGGTCCTCCTTGAGGCCGCCGACCCGGTTGAACATGTAGTGCATCCGGCCGCCGGAGACCTCCTCCATCGCGGCCTGGAGTTCCTCGCGTTCCCGGAACGCGTGGAACATCGGTGTGATCCCGCCGAGTTCGAGGGGGTAGGAGCCGAGGAACATCAGATGGTTCAGGACCCGGTTGAGCTCCGCCAGCAGCGTCCTCGTCCAGACGGCGCGCTCAGGGACCTCCATGCCGAGCATCCGCTCGACGGCCATGACGACCCCGAGCTCGTTGGAGAACGCCGACAGCCAGTCGTGGCGGTTGGCGAGCATGATGATCTGCCGGTAGTCCCTGGCCTCGAAGAGCTTCTCGGCGCCTCGGTGCATATAGCCGATGACGGGTTCGGCCTGCTGGATCCGCTCACCGTCCAGGACGAGCCGCAGCCGGAGCACACCGTGGGTGGAGGGGTGCTGCGGGCCGATGTTCAGCACCATGTCGGTGCTCTCCGCCGCGCCGCCGATGCCGATCGTCGTCTCCGTCATGCGGGACAGTATCCCTCCTTGCGACCCGGAACCCGATGCCGCAGCCAGCCGAAGTCGCCCAGCCCACCCGGCGCCGTCAGCTCCGCCGCCTCTCCCGCCGAAGCGAGCGCCCGCACATAGCCGACGGGATCGGCCGACGCCCGTGCCAGCGGCGGGCGTTCGCCGCTGATGCCCAGTTCCCGCAGTGCCGTCCGCTGGTCCAGGAGCTCGGCCGTTCTGCCCGCCGCCGCCGCGCAGGCGTCCAGTGCCACGTGAGAGGTCAGGTCGCAGCTCCCGTCGGGCACGGGCGGCACTTCGCGGCCGCCCCGGAATCCGGTCAACGTCCCGAAAGGCGGCCTCGACGCCCGTACATGGCCGTAATCCACCGCCACCGCGGTCCCGCCTGCCAGCGAGGCGACGGCCCGGGCCCAGGCCTCGTCACGGGGCCGGCCGATCTCCGCGCGGTCGCCGGGCCGGGACAGCGGCCACCATCGCCTCAGCCACCGGGCGTCCGCCCCGGTCACCGGATCACCGAGCCGCTCGGTGCCGTCGGCCTTCCGTACGAGGACGTAGCGGGGCACGCCGTCCGCGTCGGCTTCGGCGATGTCCGTCGGGACGTTGTCCAGCCATTCGTTGGCGAACAGCAGCCCACGCACACCCTGCGGGGGTTCGGCGCACCACTCGACGGCCGGGTCCAGGCCGGGCGGGCGCGGGGCGAGCTCCACGGCGTACGCCCGCACGATGAGGCCGGGGGCCAGGGTTCCGTCCCGCAGGGCCGCCATCACCCCGGTCAGCAGCTCGCCGCGGCCCGCTCCCACGTCCACCAGGGCGACCGAGTCGGTGCCCAGTTCCCGTGCCGTGCCGGCCAGCAGCCGGGCGACGGCGGTGGCGAACAGCGGGGAGGCGTGCACCGACGTGCGGAAATGGCCCGCGGGGCCCTCGGGGCGCCGGTAGAAACCGTCTTCCCCGTACAAAGCGGTCTCGGCGGCTTCCCGCCAGCGGCACCAGTCATACGTCACGTGGGCAAGTCTCCACCTTGGGGAGTACGGTCCCAGGACCCGGATCGGCCCTTCGGCTGACCCGGGTACCGATCAGCTGTCCCTACGCTGGGTAACGTGCAGCGCTTCTACGATTTCATCCGCAGACACCCGACGGGCGTCGACACCTTCTGGGCTGTCCTCCTCCTCGGGTTCTCCGGCGTGTCCATCGTGGCCGGCCAGGTCGGCGCCGGCCGGGAGCGCGTCGCCGCCGTGCCGATCGCCGTCGGCCTGTGCGCCGTGGTCGCGCTGCGCCGCCGCGCGCCGGAGAAGATGCTGCTGCTCGCGATCCTGATGGGGCTCGCCCAGCTGCTGTTCGGAGTGCGGCCCGATGTGGCTGACTTCGCCATGCTGGTGATCACGTACACGGTGGCCACGGTGGGGGAGCGCTGGGCATCCCGGCTCGCCCTCGGGTGCAGCCTGGCCGCAGCGGCGATCTCGCGGCTGCGCTGGCCCGGCGACGCTCCGACGGGCGGCTGGGTGCAGACGGTCGGCTATGTCGTCATCATGACCGTGCCCTTCGTCCTGGCCTGGGTGCTCGGCGATTCGATACGCACCCGGCGGGCCTACTTCAGTCAGCTGGAGGAGCGGGCCGCCCGGCTGGAGCGGGAGCGCGAGGCGCAGTCGAAGGTCGCGGTGGCCGCCGAGCGGGCCCGCATCGCACGCGAACTGCACGACGTCGTCGCGCACAACGTCTCGGTGATGGTGGTGCAGGCCGACGGCGCCGCGTATGTCATGGACTCGTCCCCCGAGCAGGCCAGGCAGGCACTCGAGACCATCTCCTGCACCGGCCGCCAGGCCCTGGCCGAGATGCGGCGGCTGCTCGGAGTGCTCAGGACCGGCGATGCGCAGGAGAGCGGGGAATACGTCCCCCAGCCGGACGTCGGGCAGATCGAGGAACTCGTCGGCAAGGTCAGGGAGACCGGCCTCGCGGTGGATTTCAAGATCGAGGGCACCCCGCGTCCGCTGCCGAGCGGGGTCGAGCTGACCGCGTACCGCATCGTCCAGGAAGCCCTCACGAACACCCGCAAGCACGGTGGCCCGGACGCCGGGGCGAGCGTGCGGCTGGTCTATTTCGACGACGGGCTGGGCCTCCTGGTCGAGGACGACGGCCGTGGCGCCCCGCACGAGCTCTACGCGGACGGCGGGGCCGACGGCGCGGGACAGGGAATGATCGGTATGCGCGAGCGGGTCGGCATGGTCGGCGGCACGCTGGACGCGGGCCCGCGCCAGGGCGGCGGCTTCCGGATCAGCGCCCTGCTTCCGCTCAAACCGGCCAACCAGTGACGACAGGAACAGGACACCACCTCATGGCGATCCGCGTAATGCTCGTCGACGACCAGGTGCTGCTGCGCACCGGGTTCCGGATGGTGCTCGCCGCCCAGCCGGACATGGAGGTCGTCGCGGAGGCCGGCGACGGGGCCGAGGCGATCGAGGTACTGAGGTCCACGGCCGTCGACGTGGTGCTGATGGACGTACGCATGCCACGGCTGGACGGCGTGGAGGCGACCCGGCGCATCTGCGCGCAGACCGATCCGCCCAAGGTGCTGATCCTGACCACCTTCGACCTGGACGAGTACGCGTTCTCCGGTCTGAAGGCCGGTGCGAGCGGGTTCATGCTCAAGGACGTGCCGCCCGGCGAGCTGCTCTCCGCCATCCGCTCGGTGCACAGCGGCGACGCCGTCGTGGCGCCGTCCACGACCCGCAGGCTGCTCGACCGGTTCTCGCCGATGCTGCCGAGCGGCAGGAAGGAGCCGCAGCACAAGCGTGTCGAGAAGCTGACCGAGCGGGAGCGCGAAGTGATGCTGCTGGTCGCCCAGGGCCTTTCGAACGGCGAGATCGCCGCCCGTCTGGTGCTGTCGGAGGCGACCGTGAAGACCCACGTGGGCCGCATCCTGACCAAACTGGGCCTGCGCGACCGCGTCCAGGTGGTCGTCCTCGCGTACGAGACAGGGCTGGTCAGGGCCGGCGGCCAGGCGGGCTGACCGATGGACCGTCTCCTCAGGATCAACGGGCCGTCCGGTGGCGGAGCAGCGCCGGGTGGCGGGAGACCTCGGGGGCCTGATGCCGTGCGAGTCGGCGAGTTCGCCCGGTTCCGTACAGGCTGATACAGCTGGGCGGACCTGCCGGGCCGGGGCCAGGCTGGATGCATGGACATCGTTCAGCAGCACATGCTCGACAGCCGGCGCGCCGCGCAGCACGGCGAGTTCCCGCCCCCGCTGCCCGGCTCGCACGACCGGGAAGTTCTGCGCACCATCCGCCGGTGTATCCGCGCCTGGGCCGCCGCCCACCGCCCGCCCTACTCCTGAGGCGCCGCCTGCTCCTGGAGCCGCGCCACGAACCCGGCCACCGCTTCCCGTACGTCGCCGGCCGTCCACTCCAGTCCCGGCGCCGCCACCGTGACCTCGGTGTACGAGAGCCCGGGTGGGCCCGCCGGAGCCGCGAACCAGCGGCGGAAGAGGGCCACGCCCGTCTCCTCGGCCTGCCGCACCGATGCCTCGTCCAGCACGTCCGCGGCGTAGGGAAGCCAGACCTGGAACTGGTGCGTGTGCGGCGGCTCGGGGTGCACCCGGAACCAGGGCGCCGCCGACCCGGCGAAACCCTCCGCCAGAGCCGCCGCGACCACCTTCGCGTGGGCGACGTACGACGCCAGCCTCGGCAGCTCCCGCTCCAGGCCCAACAGGGCGGAGAGAGCCGCCGGGTACTGCTGGAAGATCTGACCGCCATACCGGTGGCGCCAGGTCCTCGCCTCCTCGATCAGTGACTCCGGTCCGGCGAGCGCCGCTCCGGACAGCCCGTCGAGGGACTTGTAGAACGACACGTACACACTGTCGGCGAGCGCCGCGATCTCCGGCAGACCGCGCCCGAAGTGCGACGCGCACTCCCAGAGACGCGCCCCGTCCAGATGCACCACCGCGTCCCGCTCCCGGGCGGCGGCAACGACGGCCTCCAGCTCCGCCCAGGAGGGCAGGACGAATCCGGCGTCACGCAGCGGCAGCTCGAGCATCAGCGTGCCGAACGGCTCGGGGAAGTCCCGGACCTCGTCCGCCGTGGCCTGCCGGGGCGCGGCTGTCGGATGCACCGTGCGCAGCCCGCTCACCGAGGCGAGCGCGCCGCGCTCGTGCACCTCGGGGTGGGAGAGCGGATGCAGGGCGACGACCGGATTGCCCGTACGCCCCGCCCAGCACCGCAGCGCGACCTGCTGCGCCATCGTCCCGGTCGGGAAGAAGGCTGCCGCCTCCGTGCCCAGCAGGTCCGCAGTGCGCCGCTCGACCTCGGCGACCACCCCGTCGCCGTACACATCCGTCCACTCGCCCTGGTCGTGGACCGTGCCGGCGTCGGCGGCCAGCGAGGCCAGCCGCCCCGCCAGCGGGTGGTCCGCGGACATCCGTGCCAGCACTTTTCCCGACCGCTGCCACGCGGTCAGCCTGCGGTTCCGCTGCTTCTGCTCATCGGTGACTCCCATGGGACGATCATCACCCGGACCGCTGACACCATTCACCCGGAGTCATCTCGCCCCCAGAAGTTATCCACAGGCTGTGGATGGCTGGTGGATGTGGCGAAACGCTGGCGTAGCATGCAGAGAAATCGTCCGGTACCCCCCGCGGACTGGAACGGAAGGCCGTCGCCGCGTGAACGCATCAGTTTCCAAGGAAGCCCTCGACGCGAGGGATCGTCCCGCCCGCCTCACCGTCGGCGTCGTCGGCGCGGGGCGGGTCGGCCCGGCCCTCGCGGCCTCGCTGCAGCTCGCCGGGCACCGCCCGGTCGCGGTTTCGGGTGTTTCCGACGCATCCGTGCGCCGGGCCGCCGCACTGCTCCCCGACGTCCCCCTGGTGACCCCCGCCGAGGTGCTCGCGGCCGCCGAGCTCGTGCTGCTGACGGTCCCCGACGACGCGCTGCCCGGCCTGGTCGAAGGCCTCGCCGAGACCGGCGCCGTCCGACCGGGCCAACTCCTCGTCCACACCTCCGGGCGGTACGGGACGAGGGTGCTCGACCCCGCGCTGCGGGCCGGCGCACTCCCGCTCGCCCTGCATCCGGCGATGACCTTCACCGGCAGCTCCGTCGACGTCCAGCGGCTGGCCGGCTGCTCCTTCGGGGTGACCGCCCCCGAGGAGCTCAGACTCGCCGCCGAGGCGCTCGTCATCGAGATGGGCGGCGAGCCCGAATGGATCGCCGAGGAGTCCCGGCCGCTCTACCACGCGGCACTCGCCCTCGGTGCGAACCACCTGGTCACCCTGGTCGCGCAGTCCATGGAGCTGCTCCGCGAAGCAGGTGTCGGCGCGCCCGACCGGATGCTCGGCCCCCTGCTCGGGGCCGCGCTCGACAACGCCCTACGCTCCGGTGACGCGGCGCTGACCGGCCCCGTCGCCCGGGGCGACGCGGGGACCGTGGCCGCCCACATCCGCGAACTGCGCGCGCACGCCCCGCAGACGGTGGCCGGATACCTCGCCATGGCGCGCGCCACGGCCGACCGGGCGCTGGACCGCGGCCTGCTCAAGCCGGAATTCGCGGAGGATCTCCTCGGCGTCCTGGCGGACAGCGGTGCCGCGAACGGAACGAACGGAACACACGGTCCGGACGAGTCCGGACCGGGGGAGAAGCGATGAACACCGCACCCGCCACCCTGCTGCGCTCCGCCACGGAGCTGGACGCCCTCGGCCGGGCCGCCGGAGCACGTCGCGCCGTCGCCATGACGATGGGCGCGCTCCACGACGGTCACGCCACCCTCATCCGTGCGGCCCGGGCCGCCGCGGGGCCCGAGGGCCAGGTCGTGGTCACCGTCTTCGTCAACCCGCTCCAGTTCGGCGAGGCCGCCGACCTCGACCGTTACCCCCGCACCCTGGAGGCCGACCTCGCCGTCGCCTCGGAGGCCGGTGCCGACGCGGTCTTCGCCCCCTCCGTCGACGAGGTCTACCCCGGCGGCGACCCCCAGGTCAGGATTACCGCGGGACCCATGGGCGAACGGCTGGAAGGCGCCGCCCGCCCCGGGCACTTCGACGGCATGCTCACCGTCGTCGCCAAGCTCCTCCACCTCACCCGGCCGGACGCGGCGTTCTTCGGGCAGAAGGACGCTCAGCAGCTTGCGCTGGTCCGCCGCATGGTGCGCGACCTCAACTTCGGCATCGACATCGTCGCGGTGCCGACCGTCCGTGCCCCGGACGGCCTCGCGCTCTCCAGCCGCAACCGCTTCCTCTCCGCCGAGGAGCGCCGGACCGCGCTGGCCCTGCCCCGGGCCCTGTTCGCCGCCCGCGACCGGCTGGCCGCCCAGCAGACGCTGCACGCCCGTGCCCGGACAACCCCGCAGCACGAGGGCCGGGCCGCCGCTCTCAACCGTCTGGGAGAGGCCCGCGCGGCCGCCGACACCCAGGCGGTGACGCTGGCCCGGCCGACCGTGACGGCCGCCGCCGTGCTGGCCGCCGCACGGGCCGTCCTGGACGAGGCGGCCGAGGAAGCGGTGCCCCTCACCCTGGACTACGTGGCGCTCGTCGACCCGGCGGACTTCACCGAGGTCCCCCAGGACCGTGTCAGCGGCGAGGCGGTCCTCACCGTCGCTGCGCGGGTGGGGGCCACTCGCCTGATCGACAACATCCCGCTGACCCTCGGAGCCGTCACGTGACCGGAATACGGCTGACCGCCCCCGTCCCCGGCTGGGCCATCGACGCGGACGTCGTCGTGGTCGGCTCAGGTGTGGCCGGTCTCACCACCGCGCTGCGCTGCGCCGCGGCGGGCCTCGCGACCGTCGTCGTCACCAAGGCCCGTCTCGACGACGGTTCCACCCGCTGGGCGCAGGGCGGCATCGCCGCCGCGCTCGGCGAGGGCGACACCCCCGAGCAGCACCTCGACGACACCCTGGTCGCCGGGGCCGGCCTGTGCGACGAGACGGCGGTGCGCGCCCTGGTCACGGAGGGCCCCGACGCCGTACGCCGGCTGATCGACACCGGCGCGCACTTCGACACCACCGACTCCGGGGCTATCGCCCTGACCCGTGAGGGCGGCCATCACCGCCGCCGTATCGCGCACGCGGGGGGTGACGCGACGGGCGCCGAGATCTCCCGCGCCCTGGTCGACGCGGTCCGCTCGGCCGCTCTGCGCACCATCGAGAACGCTCTGGTCCTGGATCTGCTCACGGACGCCGAAGGCCGTACGGAGGGTGTCACCCTGCACGTCATGGGCGAAGGCCAGCACGACGGCGTCGGCGCCGTCCACGCCCCGGCCGTGGTGCTCGCCACCGGCGGCATGGGCCAGGTCTTCTCCGCCACCACCAACCCGCCGGTCTCCACGGGCGACGGGGTGGCGCTCGCGCTGCGGGCGGGCGCCGAGGTCTCCGACCTCGAATTCGTCCAGTTCCACCCGACCGTCCTGTTTCTCGGCGCCGGATCCGAGGGCCAGCAGCCACTGGTGTCCGAGGCGGTAAGGGGCGAGGGCGCCCACCTCGTCGACGCCTCGGGCACCCGCTTCATGCTCGGGCAGCACGAGCTGGCCGAGCTGGCGCCCCGCGACATCGTCGCCAAGGCCATCACCCGCCAGATGGACCTCCAGGGCACCGAGCACATGTATCTCGACGCCCGCCACTTCGGCGCCGCGATGTGGGCGCACCGCTTCCCGACGATCCTCGCCGCCTGCCGCGCCCACGGCATCGACCCCGTCACACAGCCGATCCCGGTGGCCCCCGCCGCGCACTACGCCTCGGGCGGCGTGCGCACGGACCTGCGGGGCCGTACGACCGTGCCCGGCCTGTACGCCTGCGGCGAGGTCGCCTGCACGGGTGTGCACGGCGCCAACCGGCTGGCGTCCAACTCCCTCCTGGAAGGCCTGGTCTTCGCCGAGCGCATCGCGGCCGACATCGCCGACAGCGCCGGCACCCCCGACGTCACGGCCGCCCGCCGGACCGGTTCAGGGGCCTCCTTCCGGCGTACCCCCGCGGTGGACCCCGCCGGAGCCCACACCGTCCCGCTGCTCACCGCGGAGTCCCGGACCGCGATCCAGCGGATCATGACCAGGGGCGCCGGGGTCATCCGTTCCGCCGACAGCCTCGCCACCGCGGCCGGGGAGTTGGAGGAGCTCCGGCATGCCGCGGCCGCCGCCGGCGAGGACGGCCCCAAGGACGCCGTACCCGGGGTGGAGGCGTGGGAGGCCACGAACCTGCTGCTCGTCTCACGGGTCCTGGTCGCCGCCGCCCGGGAGCGCGAGGAGACCCGCGGCTGCCACTGGCGGGAGGACCGGCCCGACCGCGACGACGCCGCCTGGCGCCGCCACCTCGTCCTCCGTATCGCCCCCGGCCGGCAGCCCGCCGTCCGCATGACGGACAGTGCCGCGTTCCCGCCCGTACGCCCTGGGGACCCTGAGGGCCCCACAGACACAGCACTGGCCGAACTGTCCGGCAGTCTCCGCAACCAGCCCGCCGACGCCCCCGAGGAGCCGTAACCGTGAGCACGCCCGAAGAGAATCCGCGCCCCACACCCGTGGACGTACCGCTGATCCACATCGGCGCACCCGCCGAGTCCGGGGGCGGCTGCGGCGACGGCTGCGGCTGCGGCGACGGCTACGACCCCGACGGCCTGGAGTGCGGTCTCGATCCCGCCCTGGCCCAGCTCCTGGCCGACGCCGGACTGGACCCGGTCCAGGTCGAGGACATCGCCCACGTCGCGATCGAGGAGGACCTCGACGGAGGCGAGGACGTCACCACCGTGGCGACCGTCCCGGAGGACTCCGTCGCCACCGGCGACTTCACCGCGCGTGAGGCGGGCGTCGTCTCGGGTCTGCGCGTCGCCGAGGCCGTGCTGTCCATCGTCTGCACCGACGAGTTCGAGGTCGAGCGGCACGTCCAGGACGGCGACCGTGTCGCGCCCGGCCAGAAGCTGCTCACGGTCACGACCCGCACCCGTGACCTGCTCACCGGTGAGCGCAGCGCGCTCAACCTGCTCTGCAGGCTGAGCGGGATCGCGACCGCGACCCGCGCCTGGGCCGATGTGCTCGAGGGCACGAAGGCGAAGGTCCGCGACACCCGCAAGACCACTCCCGGGCTCCGCGCGCTGGAGAAGTACGCGGTGCGCTGCGGCGGCGGGGTCAACCACCGCATGTCGCTCGTGGACGCGGCACTGGTCAAGGACAACCACGTGATCGCGGCAGGCGGTGTCGCCGAGGCGTTCCAGCGGGTCAGGAAGGCGTTCCCGGAGCTCGCGATCGAGGTGGAGGTCGACACCCTGGAGCAGGTCCGCGAGGTGCTCGACGCCGGCGCCGACCTGATCCTGCTGGACAATTTCACCCCGGCCGGGACCGCCGAGGCGGTCGCCCTCGTCGGCGGCCGTGCGGTCCTGGAGTCCTCAGGCCGGCTCACCCTGGACTCCGCCCGCGCCTACGCCGAGGCCGGCGTCGACTACCTGGCCGTCGGCGCGCTCACGCACTCCTCGCCGATCCTCGACATCGGCCTGGACTTCCGCGACGGGGCCGGCGCCTGATGCTGCTCACCATCGACGTCGGCAACTCCCACACCGTCCTCGGCCTGTTCGACGGCGAGGAGATCGTCGAGCACTGGCGGATCTCCACCGACGCCCGCCGCACCGCCGACGAACTCGCCGTCCTGCTCCAGGGCCTGATGGGCATGCACCCACTGCTCGGTGTCGAACTCGGCGACGGCATCGAGGGCATCGCGATCTGCTCGACCGTCCCCGCCGTGCTGCACGAGCTCCGCGACGTCACCCGCCGCTATTACGGCGATGTCCCGGCGGTCCTCGTGGAGCCGGGCGTCAAGACCGGCGTGCCGGTCCTCACGGACAACCCGAAGGAGGTCGGCGCGGACCGCATCATCAACGCGGTCGCCGCCGTCGAGCTCTACGGCGGCCCGGCCATCGTCGTCGACCTCGGCACGGCCACGACCTTCGACGCGGTCTCCGCGCGCGGTGAGTACACGGGCGGGGTCATCGCGCCGGGCATCGAGATCTCCGTGGAGGCGCTCGGGGTGAAGGGCGCCCAGCTCCGCAAGATCGAGCTGGCGCGTCCGCGCAGCGTGATCGGCAAGAACACCGTCGAGGCCATGCAGTCCGGCATCGTGTACGGCTTCGCCGGTCAGATCGACGGTGTGGTCCAGCGCATGAAGAAGGAGCTGGCGGCCGACCCCGACGAGGTCACCGTCATCGCGACCGGCGGCCTTGCTCCGATGGTGTTGGGTGAGTCCTCCGTCATCGACGAGCACGAGCCCTGGCTGACGCTCATCGGGCTGCGCCTCGTGTACGAGCGCAACCTCGCCCGGATGTAGGACGCGCCCGCGACCACCTGCGGGAACGACCCGGCGGTGCGGTGCCCGGCGCCGCGCCGCCGAGCGGGTAGTTAAGCGGATTTTGTCCATTTAGCACGTATTGTCGCGTCATGCCCACGCCCTACGGATCACGCGGCGGCATGGCGTTCAGCGCGGACGAGCTCCGGGTGCTCCGACGCGCTCTCGCCAACGCCCTCCACCCCACGCCCCTGCCGGAAGAGGATGTCCAGGACTGCCTGCGCCTCGCGGGCGCGGTGGACGAGGTGGCGAACGAGGCGGGCCGGCTGCGCGCCTTCCTCCTCGCCGATCTCGCCCGCTACCGAGACGCCCTCCCCGGCTCGCTCAGCGGCTATCTGGAGCTCCTCCAGGACGCCCTCGCGGCCGGCTACGACCCCCGCCCCGACGACCTCGCCGCCTTGCGCGCTCTGCGCGCCGGGCCGGTCGCCGCAGCCCTGCTGGAGCGCTGTCAGGTGCTTGCCGAGCGTTCGGTGCGGGCCCGCCTCGCCGGTCGCGCGGTGCCCGCCACGATGCCCGCGCCGCGCAGTCGGCTGCTGGCCCTTCCCGGGGGCCTGTCGGCGGCCAAGGAGTCCGAGCGGCCCCGAACCCCGTCGGGGCCTGCCGCGCCGGCCCGCCCGGCGGCCCCGGGTGAGCGTCCGATGCCCAAGCCGTCCGAGGTCTTCCCGCCCCGCCGCCGGCCCGCGCCCGCGCCTCCGCCGGAGGGACGCGCCGTGTCCTGACCCCTCCGGCGCGCCTCAGGGGGTGCCCGGGAGCGGCCGGAATGCCGGGCTCGCTACCCTGGAAGGCATGGACTACGTATCCGCGCTCGTTCCCCCCGTGGTGATGGCCGTCTTCTTCGTCGGCCTTGTCGTGACGATCATCAAGAGCCAGGGCGGCCCGAACAAGGCCAAGGAGGACGCTGCCGTGGACGCGGCGCTCGCCCGCGCCGCGTCGGCCGAGCAGGCCCCGCGGACCTGAGGCGTCCGACCGGACCTGAGCACGAAGGGCGACCTGAGCACGAAGGGCGCACGGCTCCTCCGGAGCTGTGCGCCCTTTTGTCGTCTCGTAATTATCCCATTCCAGACATCTAGCACTAAGGTGACGCTATGCCTCGCCAATTGGGAGAGCTGGAAGACACCGTGATGACACGGGTCTGGCAATGGAACCGCCCGGTCACCGTGCGAGAAGTTCTCGAGGATCTCCAACAGGAACGGTCCATCGCGTACACGACCGTCATGACGGTAATGGACAATCTCCATCAGAAGGGCTGGGTACGCCGGGAAGTGGACGGCCGGGCATATCGATATACGGCGGTCTCCACCCGCGCCGCATACTCGGCCGCACTGATGAACGAGGCCTGGTCGCAGAGCGACAACCCGGCGGCCGCACTGGTCGCCTTCTTCGGCATGATGTCCGCGGAGCAACGCGAGGCCCTCCGGGATGCGATGCGTGTCGTCGTGCCCACCTTCCCCGAACCCGCCGAGAGCCGCCCCGAGGGCAGGACCACGGCCGATGAAGCGCCGCCGGAGAGTGGGCGATAGCGTCGGGGGATGTCCTCAGAGCAGTCGCAA
Source organism: Streptomyces sp. NPDC002911 (assembly GCF_053591835.1). Taxonomy (NCBI): domain Bacteria; kingdom Bacillati; phylum Actinomycetota; class Actinomycetes; order Kitasatosporales; family Streptomycetaceae; genus Streptomyces; species Streptomyces sp. NPDC002911. The sequence goes on from NZ_JBSFUO010000011.1 coordinate 239,056, forward strand.
ACCGAGCACCGTGCCGAGTCGCAAACCGGAGCTCATAGCCGGCGGGAAACCGGATCTCGCACAGATCTTCATACCGGTCCGCCGGTAAATAGGCGGGCCATCACCGTCCGCCGTGCCAGGACGAGCGATGTGGCGTCCGTCCGTGGACTCCTCGACGGCTACGTCTCGGAAGGCATCCTGCTCGACAAAGCGACGGTGACGCTTTACGAGGACATCCAGGAGTTCTGGGTCGCCGAACGCGACGAGGACGCTCGTGTCATCGGCTGCGGCGCACTCCACGTGATGTGGGAAGACCTCGCCGAAGTCCGCACTCTCGCCGTCGACCACAGCATCAAGGGCGCCGGAGTCGGTCATCAGGTCCTGGACAAGCTCTTGCAGACCGCCCGCTGGCTCGGCGTCCGCCGGGTTTTCTGTCTCACGTTCGAAGTCGACTTCTTCGCCGCGCACGGCTTCACCGAGATCGGAGAGACGCCGGTCGACGGAGATGTCTACAGCGAGCTGCTGCGTTCCTATGACGAGGGTGTCGCCGAGTTCCTGGGCCTCGAACGAGTGAAGCCGAACACCTTGGGTAACAGCCGGATGCTTCTACACCTGTGACCGGCGGAAGATGCCGGAACCCTATGTCCGAATCGCGCATGTTTCCCGTGCTCTTGAGCTCCTGAACCTCTCCCGAGGGTTTGTGTTTTCCGGAGAAAAGCGGTTTCCTTTCCGCGTACTGAATTTTTCGATGAAAGGAAATCCGGTGGCACAGAAGGTTCAGGTCCTTCTTGTTGATGACCTCGACGGTGGCGAAGCGGACGAGACCGTGACGTTCGCTCTGGATGGCAAGACCTACGAGATCGACCTCACCACGTCCAACGCGGACAAGCTCCGTGGTCTCCTTGAGCCGTACGCCAAGAGTGGACGTCGCACCGGTGGTCGCGCCGCGACCGGCCGTGGCAAGGGTCGCGCCGTTACCGGTGGCAACAAGGACACCGCCGAGATCCGTAGGTGGGCACGCGAGAACGGCCACAACGTGAATGACCGCGGCCGCGTTCCCGCTGAGATCCGCGAGGCTTACGAGAAGGCCAACGGCTGACCTGTCGGCCGATGGGTCCACAGGTACGTCCTGGCATGCGCGAGCCGGGCACGGTGGCATTCCGTCGCCGCCGCGTCCACGAGTCGTACGAGATCGGGAGCATCTCCACCCCTGCTCCCGAGGCCGCCGAGGGCCGGGAGTGATGGTTCTACTTCCTGGCGCGATCCGGGGGGTCGCAGCCAGAACGCGGCCCCCGGCGAGCCCGTCGCGCCACCCGGCGGCACCGGGGCCGTCATGTGTCCGCCCAGTCCGATGGCGGACAGGTCGAGAGCGATCCCGCCCCATTCGAGCCAGTCGAGCAGGCCGGGCAACTCGTCGGCGCTGCCCGCGGCCACCAGGAGCCGCATCCGCCGCCCAGCCAGCGCCACCGGGCCGGTGCGTCCGACCCGGCGCAGAGCCGCGTGACCTGCCGCGGCGGGCAGCTCCAGGACGTCGAAGCACAGCCCCGTCAGCAGCCGCACCGGCGACGTGTCCGCCGAGGCCCAGCCGAGTTCGCGGGCGTACCACTGGCTGCGGTCGTCGGATCCCGGCGACGAGCCGGGTGGCGGGACGAGGGAAACCATGTCCGATGAACCGCCTAACCGGCCCCGGAGTTACGCACCGTTCGCCCTCGGATGCTCTTCGTGTCCGACGAGGGGGCGCGTGGAAGCGCCCCGCAGCGCGAAGTTGTTCGCCCGTAGCGGAGGAAACGCGGGTGCGCCGCATGGACTGTCAGTGAGTGCGGGTAAGACATCCCTAGTGGGAAGGGGCGACACGCGGGCAAAAACGTCTCACGTTCGCCATCGGCGTACTGGCGAAAGGGCTATCTGCCTGGCCTGCGGGAACATCGTCTCGCACCATCGGGTTGGAGCAGTTGTCGGCGTTCGGGGCGGGGGATCCGCCAGGCAGCAGGGCCGGGTGTCGGCAGTTGAAATGAGCGGTCCCCGCTTGCGGGACTAAGCTGCGGAAGGACAGGGAGGGGACCGACCCCTTACTGCCTGACCGCTCTGAGGAGCGATTAACGATGTTCGAGAGGTTCACCGACCGCGCGCGGCGGGTTGTCGTCCTGGCTCAGGAAGAAGCCCGGATGCTCAACCACAACTACATCGGCACCGAGCACATCCTCCTGGGCCTGATCCACGAGGGTGAGGGTGTCGCCGCTAAGGCCCTGGAGAGCCTCGGGATTTCGCTCGAGGCGGTCCGCCAGCAGGTGGAGGAGATCATCGGTCAGGGCCAGCAGGCCCCGTCCGGGCACATCCCCTTCACTCCCCGGGCGAAGAAGGTCCTGGAGCTGTCGCTCCGCGAGGCCCTTCAGCTCGGCCACAACTACATCGGCACGGAGCACATCCTGCTCGGCCTGATCCGCGAGGGCGAGGGCGTCGCCGCCCAGGTTCTCGTGAAGCTGGGCGCCGACCTGAACCGGGTGCGGCAGCAGGTCATCCAGCTGCTCTCCGGGTACTCGGGAGGCAAGGAGGCGGCCACCGCCGGCGGCCCCGCCGAGGGCACGCCCTCCACGTCCCTGGTGCTCGACCAGTTCGGCCGGAATCTCACCCAGGCCGCTCGTGAGTCCAAGCTCGACCCGGTCATCGGGCGCGAGAAGGAGATCGAGCGGGTCATGCAGGTGCTGTCCCGCCGTACGAAGAACAACCCGGTCCTCATCGGCGAGCCCGGCGTCGGCAAGACGGCGGTCGTCGAGGGCCTGGCTCAGGCCATCGTCAAGGGCGAGGTGCCCGAAACCCTCAAGGACAAGCACCTCTACACCCTCGACCTCGGTGCGCTGGTCGCCGGTTCCCGCTACCGCGGTGACTTCGAGGAGCGCCTGAAGAAGGTCCTCAAGGAGATCCGCACCCGCGGCGACATCATCCTGTTCATCGACGAGCTCCACACCCTCGTGGGTGCCGGTGCCGCCGAGGGCGCGATCGACGCGGCGAGCATCCTCAAGCCCATGCTGGCGCGAGGCGAGCTCCAGACCATCGGTGCCACGACGCTCGACGAGTACCGCAAGCACCTGGAGAAGGACGCCGCGCTCGAGCGCCGCTTCCAGCCCATCCAGGTCGCGGAGCCGACGCTGCCGCACACCATTGAGATCCTCAAGGGTCTGCGCGACCGTTACGAGGCCCACCACAGGGTCTCCATCACGGACGAGGCGCTGGTCCAGGCCGCCACCCTGGCCGACCGTTACATCTCGGACCGCTTCCTGCCGGACAAGGCGATCGACCTGATCGACGAGGCCGGCTCCCGGATGCGCATCCGCCGGATGACCGCCCCGCCGGACCTCCGCGAGTTCGACGAGAAGATCGCGGGCGTCCGCCGCGACAAGGAGTCGGCGATCGACTCCCAGGACTTCGAGAAGGCAGCTTCGCTCCGAGACAAGGAGAAGCAGCTGCTGGCGGCGAAGGCCAAGCGGGAGAAGGAGTGGAAGGCCGGCGACATGGACGTCGTCGCCGAGGTCGACGGCGAGCTCATCGCGGAAGTCCTGGCAGCCTCCACCGGTATCCCGGTCTTCAAGCTGACCGAGGAGGAGTCCTCGCGTCTGCTGCGTATGGAGGACGAGCTCCACAAGCGCGTCATCGGCCAGAAGGACGCCATCAAGGCCCTCTCGCAGGCGATCCGCCGTACGCGAGCCGGTCTGAAGGACCCGAAGCGCCCCGGTGGCTCGTTCATCTTCGCCGGCCCGTCCGGTGTCGGTAAGACGGAGCTCTCCAAGACGCTCGCCGAGTTCCTCTTCGGCGACGAGGACGCGTTGATCTCCCTCGACATGTCGGAGTTCAGCGAGAAGCACACGGTTTCCCGCCTCTTCGGTTCGCCCCCCGGTTACGTGGGTTACGAAGAGGGCGGCCAGCTCACCGAGAAGGTGCGCCGCAAGCCGTTCTCCGTCGTCCTCTTCGACGAGGTCGAGAAGGCCCACCCCGATATCTTCAATTCCCTGCTCCAGATTCTGGAAGACGGTCGTCTGACCGACTCCCAGGGCCGGGTCGTGGACTTCAAGAACACGGTCATCATCATGACGACCAACCTCGGGACCCGGGACATCTCGAAGGGCTTCAACCTGGGCTTCGCCGCCCAGGGCGATGTCAAGACGAACTACGAGCGGATGAAGGTCAAGGTCAACGAAGAGCTCAAGCAGCACTTCCGGCCCGAGTTCCTCAACCGTGTCGACGACACGGTCGTCTTCCACCAGCTCACCGAGGAAGACATCATCCAGATCGTCGACCTGATGGTCGACAAGGTGGATGAGCGCCTCAAGGACCGTGACATGGGCATCGAGCTCAGTGCCGAGGCCAAGTCGCTGCTGGCGAAGAAGGGCTACGACCCCGTGATGGGCGCCCGGCCTCTGCGCCGGACGATCCAGCGCGAGATCGAGGACATCCTCTCGGAGAAGATCCTCTTCGGCGAGCTGCGTCCCGGTCACATCGTGGTCGTGGGCACGGAGGGCGAAGGGGACGAGAAGAAGTTCTCGTTCCGCGGCGAGGAGAAGTCGCCGCTGCCCGACGTCCCGCCGATCGAGCAGGCAGCGGGCGGCGGCCCGAACCTGTCGAAGGAAGCGTAGAGGCGCGTAGCGCCTGAGCGTCGAAGGGGGCTGCCCCGGACCGTTTGCGGTCCGGGGCAGCCCCCTTCGCGCGTTCCAGTACGTATCGATGTCCAGCCCGTTGCCCAGTTCAGCTGTCCCCGGGGCTGAGCAGCTGTCCGCCGGCCCGGTTCGGCCGCAAGGCCGAAGGTCCCGAAACGGACAGGCTTCCGACCCGCCCGCAGTGACAAGGCGCACAGGCCCGAAGAGGCCTACTAGGCGCCTTAGAAGAAATAGTGGTCGCCGGTCCCGGGGCTATGGCCCTGCCCCGGAGGAGGCGTTCGGCGTTTGTGTCGTTATGACCGGATTGTTGGCCTGTGTCCGGGAGGGAGGCCTTTCGGGCAGGGGTTAAACCCGCTCGGCGAAGAATGCCGGGAAGCTCGCCTGCTGCCGACGGCCGGTGGCCGACGATGAATTCCCGGCCCCTCCGCTACGGCTTTTGATCGTAGATGGGGTGTTTGAGTGTTGTGGGGGATGCGGGTTACCAAGGTGGAGCAAGCCCGGTCGAGCACTGGGTCCAGTCCCCCCCCCGGAGGTTCCCCCGCATGTCGAAGCGCGTGACGTTCCAGCACTCCCGCCGCCCGTCCATGTCCCGCGTCAGTGGCGCCGTCGTGGCCGCCGGCCTGGGTGCGTCGATGGTGTTCGGTGCGGGCGCGGCGTTCGCGTCCGGCACGACGGGCACCGCGGACACCGCGGCCGTCGCCGGCGCGGCCACCGCCGATTCCGTCGCTCAGCAGGCGACCTCCCAGAGCAAGGCCGCCGCGAAGGCGAAGGCCGACAAGGTGGCGAAGGTCGACGCCAAGGAGAAGGCGGCAGCCAAGAAGAAGGCGGCGGCGAAGAAGAAGGCTGCTTCCTGGGAAGCCCCGGTCACCAAGTATGTGCTGAGTGCCAGCTACGGCACCGGCGGCGACCGCTGGTCCAACAAGCACTCCGGTCAGGACTTCGCCGTACCGATCGGCACCAAGGTGGAGGCCGCGCACACCGGCCGGGTCGTCAAGGCGGGCCCGAACGGCGGCGGCGACGGTCCTGCGTACGGCAACGCCATCGTGATCAAGCACGCCAACGGCACGTACTCGCAGTACGCCCACCTGTCGAAGATCCAGGTCGAGATCGGTGAGCGCGTGAAGACGGGTGAGAAGATCGCCCTGTCCGGCAACACCGGGAACTCCAGCGGCCCGCACCTGCACTTCGAGATCCGGACGAGCCCGAACTACGGCACGGCGATCAACCCGGTCTCGTTCCTGAACTCCGTGCACGTCCACATCTGACGCGTCCGGCGTCCGCCTTACGCGGCACCGTCGGGGCCCTGATCGTGGGCCCTGGCCACCAGCCTTGTGGCGATCTCGAGAGCAGCCTCGCGCTTCTCCTCGAGGTCGCCTTCGGCGTCTCCGAGGGCCACTCGCGCTGATGACGGGCCGACCGCGCACCCCGGAGACGAAGAAGAAGATCCTGGTCCGCCACAGCGAGGCACTCAAGGCCGCCGCGCGACTCTCCGTCTTCATCCAGGAGAACCAGGCGACGGTGCGCGAGCTGAGCATCGGCCCCACCATGAAGCACCGGCTACCTGGGCGCCGCGCTCCTCACCGCGGGCACCACCGTGATCGTGCCGGTCACCACCTGGGGTGGCACCGCCTGGAGCTCCGCCGTGATCATGGAGCTCATCGCAATCGGCGTGGCTCCCCTGCACGCGGCCCGGCAGGGAAACGGCGGCCGAGGAGTCCCAGACCGTCTGCGCAGCTGGAGTGAACGGGGCCCACCTCGTTCTCTCAGCCCGTTTCCGCCTGCCGCAGGACCGGGAAGCTCCCGGTGTTCGTCGGCGCGTGCTCAGGCAGCCACAGCACGGCGACCGCCCCGCCCGTGCCCCCGCCGGGCCCCGCGTTGCGGAACGTCAGCCTGGCCCCCAGAACCCGGGCCTGCCCCGCCGCGATGGTCAGCCCCAGACCGTGGCCCCGTACGGACCTGTCGCTGCTGCCGGTACGGAACCGGCTCGGCCCCTCCCGCAGCAGAGCCTCGGGGAAACCGGGCCCGTGGTCGCGGACCCGTACCACCCTGCCCTCGACCGTGACCTCGACCGGGCCGGCCCCGTGCTTGGCGGCGTTCCCCAGCAGATTGCCCAGGATGCGTTCCAGCCGCCGCGGATCCGTGCTCACCCAGGACTCGTGCACCACCCGCACCGCGATCTCCGGATCCAGCAGCCGGATCCGCCGGCTGACGAACTCGCCGAGCTGCAGTTCCTGCAGCTCGGCCCGCTCCGAGGCGCTGTCCAGCCTGGCCACCTCCAGAACGTCCTCGACCAGGGTCCGCATCGCCTGGGCCCGGTCCCGTACGAGCTCCGTGGGCCGCCCCGGGGGCAGCAGCTCGGCCGCGGTGAGCAGCCCGGTCACAGGGGTGCGCAGTTCATGGGCGATGTCTGCGGTGACCCGGCGCTCCGCCTCGATCCGCTCGTTCAGCGCGTCCGTGAGCGCGTCCACGGCCCTGGCCAGCTCGTCGGTCTCGTCCCGTACGACCCCGCCGACCGCTTCCCGTACGCGTACCTCCGTATTGCCCTGGGCGACCTTGCCGGCCGCTGCCGCCGCCTTGCGCAGCCTCCGGGACAGCTGGCCGCCGATCAGGACGCCCAGGGCGCAGCCGCCGAAGACGACCGAGACCGAGCCGATGGTGAGCGCCCGGTCGAGGTCGCCCATGATCGTGGCGCTGTGGTCGGCGAAGCGGGTGTGCAGCGAGAGGACGTCGCCGTTGGCCAGCGGTACGGCCGCCCAGACGTCGGGCACCCCGCCCGCGTACTCGTCGACACGGGTGGCGCGCCGGTGATCCCGGATCTGGTCGCGCAGGCTCACCGGCAGCGACGGGTCGTTGATCTTGGCGCCGAATTTCGGCGACGGCTTCTGGGGGCTCGTCGCCTCGTACAGCCGCTGGGCGAACAGCAGCCGCTCCAACTGCACCTCGCGCGCGTTCTCCAGCATCGAGACGCGGGCCGCGTTGTGGACGACGAGGCTCAGGGCCAGCGCGACGAGCGCGCCGACAGCGGCGATCGCGATGCTGATCTTCCAGCGGACCCCGGTCCGCAGTGCCAGCCGCCTCATGCGCGCAGCTTGTAGCCGAAGCCGCGGACCGTCTCGATCCGGTCCTGCCCGATCTTGGTGCGCAGCCGCTGAACATGGACGTCGACGACGCGTGTGTCCCCGCCCCAGCCGTAGTCCCAGACCCGCTCCAGCAGCTTGTCCCGGGAGAGCACCGTGCCGGGTGCAGCGGAGAATTCCAGCAGCAGCCGCATCTCCGTCGGCGTCAGACCCACGTGTGCGCCCTCTCGGCGCACCTCCATGCCTTCGGTGTCGATCTCCACATCACCGAAGACCAGCACACCGCCCGCCCCGTCCGGCGGCCCACCGGCCCCGGCGGGTGTCCCGCCCGCGCCGGCGGCGTGGCCGAAACGGCGCAGTACGGCGCGGATGCGGGCGACGAGCACCGCCCCGTCGAAGGGCTTGGTGACGTAGTCGTCGGCCCCGGCCTCCAGGCCGAGCACCACATCGATCGCGTCGGCCCGCGCGGAGAGCATGATCACGGGCACGGTCGACTCGTCGCGGATGCGCCGGCACAGGCTGACGCCGTCCAGGCCCGGGACCATCACATCCAGCAGCGCGATGTCCGGACGGTCCGCCCGGAAGGCCTCCAGGCCCAGCAGACCGTCGGGCACCGCGGTGACCAAGAAGCCGACCCGCTCCAGCGCGAGCTGGGTGGCCTCTCGGATGACGTCGTCGTCCTCGACGAAGAGGACATGGGTCTCAGCCATGCGAGCGGTCCTCAGTTCTGCGTCGTCCGGGGTGCGGGGAGTGCGCCCTCCCCGCTGCCGACGGCCCGGTTGAAGTCGTTGTGCACCCGGTCGGTCTCGGTGAACCGGCCGGCGTTCCAGTGGTAGGTGACGACGTCCTCACCGGAGGGATACGCGACCGAGTCCTTCGACCCGTACACCTGCGTCGTCACCACCAGATCGCCCCGGTCGATGGTGCCGTAGACCGCGGGCACCTCGGCGGAGAAGACGTTCCCGTACGAACCGTCGGCGAGCTGCCGGTAGACGTAGGTGCCGACCCCCACCGAGTCGCCGCAGGTCAGCACGTTGACCACGACATCCGTGGCCGTCCCGTCGGTGAGCGTGCCGTAGGAGGTGTCGACCGGGTACTCGTCACCGGCACAGGGCTTCAGGTCGTCCTTGAGCTGGTGGCTCACCTTCGGGTCGCCCTTGACGAGCCGCACGGCGTTCACCCGCGGGGCCGGCTTCGACGTCCCGGTGGGAGCCGTGCTCGACGGCGTGGCCCGGGCGACCTGCTGGGTGCTCGCCGCGCCCTCGTCGCGCGTACCCGTGCCTCCGGCGGAACAGCCGGCGCAGAACAGCCCGAAGGCGGCGAACCCGGCCAGTGCCGTGCCCCCCGCCGCCGAGCCTGCCCGGAGTCCTCTCCCGCGGCCGGCCGTCAAGCTCTCAATGCCGCCCGTCAGACCGCGCACCGCTCCCGCCCCCGCTCGTCATGACGCCTGTTGCGCTGCGCGGGTATCCGCGCCGGAGTCTCCTCGGCCTCACGGCTCCGGGCCGCACGGTCCTCCAGCTCCTGCCGCAGTCGTGCCAGGGCGCGGTGCAGCGTGCTCTTCACCGTACCCGCGGACATACCGAGCGCCGCGGCCGTCTCCTCCGTGCTCATCTGCTCCCAGTGTCGCAGCACGACGACGCTGCGCTGCTTCGGAGCGAGGACCCCGAGGACGTCCATGAGCAGGGCGCGGTCGGCCCGCTGCTCGGCGCCGTCGTCGACGCTCGCGTCGGGGAGCTGCTCGGTGGGGACCTCGTCGAGCTTGCGGGCCCGCCACCACTCCGTACGCGTGTTGATCATGACGCGGCGCAGATAGGCGTCGGCGAGGGACTTGTCCGCGATGCCGTCCCAGCGGCCGAAGGTGCGGACCAGGGCGGTCTGCAGCAGGTCCTGCGCGTCCACGGGATCGGGAACGAGCCGGCGGGCACTGCGCAACAGCGCGTCCTGCCTGGTCCGTACGTACTCCTCGAATCCGAGCACCTCGCCCTGCGCCATTACGACCGCCTCCGTCCCCGTGAATCCCCGTGTACCGCCGCCGGGCCGGGGTGGTCCCGTTGCCCGGCGTCAGCGACGTTACGGAGGCGTTGTCACGAGGGTGTGCGGAGCAGCCGTACGCGGACGCACGGCTGTCCATCGGTTGTGTAACAGCCGTTGGACAGCCGCTGGACAAGCCCGGTCCGCCCGGAGCGTGGTCAGGTCAGAGGCAGCCGGTACCGGCCGTTCGCCAGCGGCTCGACCAGCCCGTCGGAGACGAGGCCGTCCAGGGCGCGCGCCCGCTGCACGGGCTCTTCCCACACCGCGTCCAGCGCGGACTGCGGCACCGGGGTGACCGCGTCGCGGAGCACCGCGAGCAGCCGCCCCCGCACTTGCCGGTCCGTACCGGCATACGTCTGGCCGCGGCGCGGTGGCCCCTGGTGAGCGGGTTTCCCGGCCAGCCGCCAGGCGCACTGTCCGGAGATCGGACAGCGCGCGCAGTCCTCGTTCTTCGCGGTGCACACCAGTGCGCCGAGCTCCATCGTGGCCGCCGCCCAGCGGGCGGCGCGCTCGTTGTCCTCGGGGAGCAGCGCGCGGGCGAGCTTGCGCTCGGCCGCGGTGGTCGCGTTCGGCGGGTACTGGATGCCGGTGGCGGCCCGCGCGAACACCCTGCGGACGTTCGTGTCGAGCACGGCATGGCGCTGTCCGTACGCGAACGAGGCCACGGCCGCAGCCGTGTACTCCCCGATCCCGGGCAGTGCGAGCAACTGGCCGTGCTCGTTCGGAACGTCACCGCCGTGGCGTTCCGCTATCGCCTGCGCGGCCCCGTGCAGGCGCAGCGCACGGCGTGGGTAGCCGAGCCGGCCCCAGGCACGGACCGCTTCGCCCGGTGCGTCGGCGGCGAGGTCCGCCGGGCGCGGCCAGCGGGCCATCCACTGTTCGTAGACCGGAAGGACTCGGTTCACCGGGGTCTGCTGCAGCATGAACTCGCTCACCATCACACCCCAGGCACCCGCGTCGGGGCGGCGCCAGGGCAGATCGCGGGCGTGCTGCTCGAACCACCCGATGACGGGGGTATGGAGGGAGGCGGGGGGCGTCTGTGTCGAAGTCGTGGCAGTCATCGCACCTACGATCCTGGCACGGAAGGCGGGACATCGGGCACGGCTGCGGGGGTGTCGGCCCGGCTGTGGGCTCAGGGGGTGATAGCGCCACCCGTTCTGACCCCTCGCGAGGCCCTGGAGGGCCCCGAGCCGGTGCAAAACGGATGGAAGTGCCCCGCCCGCGGCCGCTCCGTGATGATGATCCGGAAAAGTTGTCAACAGAGCGACGGTTGGGGCCGGAGTTGGCGTGGATCTCTCGTACAGTTCGGTCCGTGGGTTCTATGCGCAATCCGGTCGGGCCGCTTCCCTCCAGCATCTACTGGCGTCGGAGAACAGTAGCGGTGCTGGTGATCGTGCTGCTCGCGGCGCTGGTCGCGTGGGCCGTCACCACGGGCGGCGGCAGCGGCGGCGGGCAGGACGACGGGAAGTCCGGAGGCTCCGACCCCGCCCCGTCCATCACTCCCGGACCGTCGAGCTCCGGCCCCGTCGTCGGCCAACCTCCGGGCGGCCGGGACGAGTCGGGGAACCCCGGAACCGGCACGGACGCGGGATCCGAGAGCGGCGGCGGGAGCACCGGGGCAGGCGGCGCGGCGGGATCGGACACCGCTGGTGCGGGCGGCTCCGCATCGGGCGGTACGGGCGCGGGCGCCGGCGGCAGTACGGGCGGCCAGCAGGTACCGACCGGCTCGACGCTCCCCAACTGCAAGCCGGCCGTGCTGCAGTTGAGCCTGAAGACGGACATCAGCTACGGACCCGACGACAAGCCGGAGTTCCGGCTGAGCGCCAGGAACACCTCGGCTGCCGACTGCAAGGCCGACTTCGGCCCGAAGAGTGCGGTGCTCACGATCACCGAAGCCGGTGAGGGCGACGAACAGGTGTGGTCCTCCGAGGACTGCCCGAAGAGCGGCGCCCTCTTCCTGCGGGTCCCCGCCGGAGCGACCGTCGTCCACACCGTCGAGTGGGACCGCGAGGGGAGCGCACCCCGGTGCGCGACACCGCCCGTCAAGGCCGCAGCCCCGGGTACGTATCTGGTGGAGGCCGAGGTGTCGGGCGAGACCGTCCGGCGCGCATCGTTCGTCCTGGCCAAGGACTGACAAGACGGCGGGGCTCCACCGGAAACGATCCGGCGGGGCCTGACGAGCTGGTCGGACGAAAGACCTTTCACACGTACCGCTCCAGGATCGAGGACTCCGCCAGCCGCGAGAGCCCCTCCCGGACGCTCCTGGCCCGCGCCTCGCCGACTCCGTCCACGGCCTGGAGGTCGTCCACGCTCGCGGCGAGCAGCTTCTGCAGGCCACCGAAGTGCTCCACCAGCCGCTCGATGATCGCCCCGGGCAGCCGCGGCACCTTCGCCAGAAGCCGGAAGCCCCGCGGGGAGACCGCCGAGTCCAGCGTCTCCGGGGACCCGCTGTAGCCCAGCGCCCGTGCCACCACGGGAAGTTCAAGCAGCTCGGTGTGGGTGAGCGTGTCCAGTTCGGCCAGTGCCTCCGGGACCGTACGGGACCGCTTCGCGGTCGGCTCGGGTACGTAGTCGCGCACGACCAGCTCCCGCTCCGGCTCCACACCCGCGATCAACTCGTCGAGCTGAAGCGACAGAAGGCGGCCGTCGGTGCCCAGCTCCACCACGTACTCGGCGATTTCGGTCGCGATGCGCCGCACCATCTCCAGGCGCTGCGAGACCGCTGTCACGTCCCGGACCGTCACCAGGTCCTCGATCTCCAGCGCGGAGAGCGTCCCGGCGACCTCGTCCAGCCTGAGCTTGTAGCGCTCGAGGGTGGCGAGTGCCTGATTGGCGCGGGACAGGATCGCGGATGACTCCTCCAGAACCCGCCGCTCCCCGTCCACGTACAGCGCGATCAGGCGCATCGACTGGGAGACCGACACCACCGGGAAGCCACACGCCTTGGAGACCCGATCCGCCGTGCGGTGACGGGTGCCCGTCTCCTCGGTCGGGATGGAGGCGTCCGGGACCAGCTGCACGCCGGCCCGCAGGATCTTGGTCATCTCCTTGTCGAGGATCATCGCGCCGTCCAGCTTGCACAGTTCGCGCAGGCGCGTCGAGGTGAACTCCACGTCGAGCACGAAGCCGCCGGTACACATGGATTCGACGGTTTTGTCCATGCCGAGCACGATCAGTCCGCCGGTGTTGCCGCGGAGGATGCGCTCCAGGCCGTCGCGAAGGGCCGTTCCGGGCGCGACCGCGCTCAACGAGGCGCGCATCAGCGCCTCGTTCCCCGTGCCTTGGCCGGACTTTCCGGGCGATGCTGCCCGGTCGTTGGCTGCCACTGCACTCCTCCGGTCACAGGTTTTCGGTGCCCTTGCGTCCCTCATACCGTTCGTACGGGCGGGCGAGACCAGGGCAAAGTCTACCGGCGTGCGCCGTCCTCCTGTGGTCCGTCCGGCCGAGATCTACGGGGGAGGACTCTCAGGGCGTCGCCCATGTCGGCCACTTCTGTGACCTTCATACCGGCCGGGACCTGTCCCGGGTCCCTCGGGACGAGGGCGTGCTTGAACCCGAGACGGTACGCCTCCGCCAGCCTGCGCTGGACCCCCGTCACCCTTCTGACCTCCCCGGCGAGGCCCACCTCACCGATCGCGACCAGGTTCTTCGGGAGTGGTGTGTCGCTGGCCGCGCTGGCCAGGGCCAGGGCGATCGCGAGGTCCGCGGCCGGCTCGGTGAGCTTCACGCCACCCACCGTCGCGCTGTAGATGTCCCGTTTGCCGAGGGCGCTGATCCGGCCCCGCTGTTCGAGAACGGCCAGCATCATCGAGACCCGGGAGGTTTCCAGGCCCGAGGTGGTGCGCCGGGGCGAGGGGATCTGCGAATCGACCGTCAGTGCCTGCACCTCGGCGACGAGAGGGCGCTTGCCCTCCAGGGTGACCGTCAGACAGGTGCCCGGGACGGGCTCGTCGCGGCGGGTGAGGAAGAGCCCGGAGGGATCGGCCAGGCCGGTGATGCCCTCGTCGTGCAACTCGAAGCAGCCGACCTCGTCCGTGGCGCCGTAGCGGTTCTTGACACCCCGTACGAGCCGGAGGCGCGCGTGCCGGTCGCCTTCGAAGGACAGCACCACGTCGACGAGGTGCTCCAGGAGCCGTGGCCCCGCGATCGCGCCGTCCTTGGTCACATGGCCCACCAGGAGCGTCGACATGCCGCGCTCCTTGGAGGCCCTGATGAGTGCTCCCGCGACCTCGCGGACCTGCGCCATGCCGCCGGGCGCGCCGTCGATCTCCGGTGAGGCGACCGTCTGCACGGAGTCGAGGACGAGGAGGGACGGCTTGACCGCGTCCAGGTGCCCCAGGACCGCGGAGAGGTCGGTCTCGGCGGCCAGATACAGGTGGTCGTTGATCGCCCGGATCCGGTCGGCCCGCATCCGCACCTGGCTGGCGGACTCCTCGGCCGTGACGTAGAGGGTGCGGTGGTCGTCGCTCGCCGCCTTGGCGGCCACGTCCAGGAGCAGCGTCGACTTGCCGACGCCCGGCTCACCGGCGAGCAGCACGACCGCGCCGGGGACGAGTCCTCCGCCGAGCACCCGGTCCAGCTCACCGACCCCGGTCGAGCGCGCTGTGGCCTGCCGGCTGTCGACCTGGCCGATCGGCACGGCGGGGGTGGAGACCCGGCCCGCGGCCGTCGTACGCACCGCGGGGGCGCCGCCGAACTCCTCGACCGTCCCCCAGGCCTGACACTCCGGGCAGCGGCCGAGCCATTTGGCGGTCGTCCAGCCGCATTCGGTGCAGCGGTAGGACGGGCGGTCCTTCGCGGATTTCGTACGGGCAGCCATGGCGTCACCGTATAGGTGAGGTCTGACAGCGCCGGTCGCGGGCACGGAAGCCGAACATGTGCCCGATGCGATATTTCTGGAGGAATTCGGGATTCCTGTCCCCTTTCGAGGGGGACTGTCACTCGTAAGGGTCAAATGTCGGAAAGTGCGGGCATGGTCCCGCCCGTACCTGCCTACGGTCGCCACGTGACGAGCAGCAGGCTGGAGCCCCCTACGCACACCACCGGCGCCCGGGCGCACCGCCGCGAGGCCCGACCCTCGGCACAGCGGTCGCCCGCGTGTTACGAGCCCTATCTCGACGGTCTGTTCACCTACTGCCTCTCCGTGCTCTGCGACCACGAGGCCGCCACCGAGGCGCTCGGCGCGGTCCTGGCGATCGCCGAAAGGCAGGACGGCCGGTGCCCCTCGGCTGAGGAGGAACGTAAATCCTGGCTGTACGCCCTGGCCAGATGGACCTGCCTGCGGGCCCTCACCGAGCAGAGGCGGGGCCGTCAGGCGCACCGGCGGCCGGCCGGCCCGCTCGGCGGCGCGCCGCGTGAGGGCGCCCGCGCGTCCGGCACCCGGGGAAGCCGAGCCACCCAGGCAAACCAGGGCGCCGCGGAGGAGGCCGCCGCCCCCGGCTGCCCCGCGGAGTCCCCGGCGGCCGAAGCACGCGGGCGCGAACTCGCGCAGCTGGCCTGGCCCGAGGCCGCCGGTACCACCCCCGAGCAGCGCGAGGCCCTGGAGCTTGCCGTGCGCCACGGGCTCACCCCGCGTGCCGTCGCCGCAGTCCTCGGCCTCGACCCCGGCAGCGCCCGGGAACTCCTGGCCGGAGCGGCCTGCGAGGTGGAGCGCACCCGCGCCGCCCTCGCCGTGGTGGAGACGGGGAACTGCCCCGCCGTCGCCCGGCTCACCGGCACCCACCAGGTGCTGCTCCCGGCGACCTTGCGCCGGGAGCTCGTCCGGCACGTCGACGACTGCCCCCGCTGTCGCCGTGCCGCCGAGCGAGCCGGCGCGGCAGGGCCCTGGCCCGGCGCGACCATCACCCCGGTCGCCGCACTGCCGGTCGTTGAGGCCCCCCGCCCCTCGGTGCACATCGCCCTGACGCACGCCCGGCGGTCCCGGTCCGGCGCCCCGCGCTTCGGCCGCACCGGCTTCCCGCTGGACCCCAAGGACCAGGCCGCGCGCCGGGACCGAGTGCGCGCCCGGGTCGTGACGACCACGGTCGTGGCGACGGTCGTCGCCGCCCCGGTGATCGCCCTGTGGGCCGCCTACCGGGGTGCGCCGCTGACCGGCGAGGGCCGCGACACCTCGGTCACCGCGACGGACGTGGCCGCGGTACCGGCCTCCGGCGGCGAGCCGTACGACCACTACGAGAACGCGGGCAACGCCCGCCCCGACGGAAAGGGCGGTTTCACGGTGGGCCCCGGGGCACCTGATGTCTCGGCCGAGGTCATCAGCATGGGCGACGGCCCGGCCGGAGCGGGCCCGCTCGCGGTCTCGGCCCGCTCGTCCGGCGGCCGTACGGCGATCACCCTGACCGCCACCGGCACACGGGCGGTCGCCTGGTCGGCGCGTGCGGACGCCCCGTGGCTGCGCCTCAGCCGTACGTCCGGCACGGTCGCCCCCGGCCGGAGCGTCACCTTCTACGTGCTGGTGAACCGCACGGCCGAGCCGCAGGGCCCGTGGAATGCGCGCGTCCTGCTCACCCCGTCGGGGTCCACGGTCGCGGTCACCGGATACGGCGCCGCGTCCCCGCGCCCCGGTGTCCCGGAGCCATCACCGGACGACCCGTCCTCGCAGTCCCCGAGCCCCACGCCGTCCGCCCCGTCGACGGATGCGGCCCCGTCCCCCACGGGCCCCGCCGGCCCACCGGGTCCGACGCCCACGCCGACCGGTCCGCCGACGGGGACACCGGGCTCGCCGAACCCCACACCCTCACCGTCCGGCGGATCCGGCGAGCCCGCGCCGTCCTCCGGCCCGACGACGGGCTCGGGCTCCCCGGCCGGACCGGCCGGATGAAGCGAACGGCGGCCCGGGAACGAGGCGGAACGTTTGTCCGCTCCGCCCCGGGCCGCCGGGGCAGGGCGGCAGACGGACGCTCTCAGGCCGGATCGGCCGGATGCGGCGCCATCGGCAGCAGGGCCGCCAGCCGCTGCTCGCACAGCTCGGCCAGCCGGTCGTAGGCCTCCTCGCCCATCATCTCCGTGAGCTCGGGACGGTAGGACACATAGACCGGGTCACCGGCCCCGTGCGCGGACGTCGCCGACGTGCACCACCAGTGAAGATCGTGGCCACCGGGGCCCCAGCCCCGGCGGTCGTACTCCCCGATCGAGATCTGGAGCACGCGCGTGTCGTCGGGCCGTTCGATCCAGTCGTACGTACGGCGGACCGGCAGCTGCCAGCACACGTCCGGCTTGGTCTCCAGCGGCTCCTTGCCCTCCTTGAGGGCAAGGATGTGCAGGGAACAGCCCATGCCACCCGCGAAACCGGGGCGGTTCTGGAAGATGCATGAGCCCTCCCAGCGCCGCGTCTGGCGCTCGCCGTCCTCGTCGACCCCGACCCAGCCGGTCTTCGTGCCGACGTCGTGGAACTGCCACAGCTCCGGTGTGAGCCGCGCGACATGCCCGGCCACCCGCTTCTCGTCGTCCTCGTCCGAGAAGTGCGCGCCCAGCGTGCAACAGCCGTCGTCCGCGCGGCCCGCCTGGATGCCCTGGCAGCCGCTGCCGAAGATGCAGTTCCACCTGGACGTCAGCCAGGTCAGATCGCACCGGAAGATCTGCTCGTCGTCGGCGGGGTCGGGGAATTCGACCCAGGCCCGCGCGAAGTCGAGGCCCTTCTCGTCGGGCCCGTCCGGCCCCGTTCCTTCCGGCTGGTGTGCCTCCCGCATCGTTCTCTGCTGCTTCTTCGTGGCTTTGTCCGGCTTCGCCTTTTTCGTCTTTGGCACGTGCCCAGAGTAAGCCGCAGTAGCGTGCCCGTATGAGACTCGGAGTCCTCGACGTGGGGTCGAACACAGTGCACCTGCTGGTGGTCGACGCGCACCCCGGTGCCCGCCCGCTGCCCGCCCACTCGCACAAAGCGGAATTGCGGCTCGCCGAACTCCTCGACCGGGACGGCGCCATCGGCCCCGAGGGTGTGAACCGCCTCGTGAAGACGGTCGTCGACGCCCTTCAGGCAGCCGAGGACAAGGGCTGCGAGGACGTACTGGCGTTCGCCACCTCCGCCGTGCGGGAGGCGGGCAACGCGGACGAGGTGCTGGCCCGGGTGCAGGACGAGACCGGTGTCGCCCTCGCCGTCCTCAGCGGTGAGGAGGAGGCCCGGCTGACCTTCCTCGCCGCCCGCCGCTGGTTCGGCTGGTCCGCGGGCAAGCTGCTGGTCCTCGACATCGGCGGCGGTTCCCTGGAGGTCGGCTACGGGATGGACGAGGAGCCCGACGCCGCCGTCTCGCTGCCGTTCGGCGCCGGCCGGCTCACCGCCGGCTGGCTCCCGGGCGATCCGCCGGACCCGACCGCCGTACGGGCGCTGCGCCGCCATGTCCGGGCCGGCATCGCCCGTACGGTCGGCGAGTTCACCCGGCTGGGACCGCCCGACCGCGTCGTCGGCACCTCCAAGACGTTCCGGCAGCTCGCCAGGATCACGGGTGCCGCCCGCTCCGCCGAAGGGCTGTACGTGCAGCGCGTCCTCACCCGCAAGGCCCTGGAGGAGTGGGTGCCGAATCTGTCGGCGATGACCGTCGCGCAGCGGGGGAATCTGCCCGGGGTCACCGAGGGGCGCGCCGCACAGCTCCTGGCGGGGGCGCTCGTCGCCGAGGGCGCGATGGACCTGTTCGGGGTCGAGGAGCTGGAGATCTGCCCCTGGGCTCTGCGCGAGGGAGTCATCCTCCGCCGCCTCGACCACCTGCCGACGGAGCAGGCGGCCCTGGCCTGATCCCGGCTGCCTCCCTTCATGGCCCTGGTCACTTTCAGCCGGGCTCCCTCGGCGTCGCGGACGGCTGCCCGTACCCTGGCCACGTGGCAGAACCAGTGGTGCGCATCCCGGATGCGAAGGTCGCCCTGTCGACGGCTTCCGTCTATCCGGAGTCGACGGCGACGGCCTTCGAGATCGCTGCGCGCCTCGGTTACGACGGCGTCGAGGTCATGGTCTGGACCGACCCCGTCAGCCAGGACATCGAGGCGCTGAGGCGGCTCTCGGACTACCACCAGGTGCCGATCCTGGCGGTGCACGCGCCCTGTCTGCTGATCACCCAGCGGGTCTGGTCCACAGATCCGTGGGTGAAGCTCCAGCGGGCCAGAGCCGCCGCAGAGGCGCTCGGCGCGTCGGCGGTGGTCGTCCACCCGCCGTTTCGGTGGCAGCGCAACTACGCCCGCGACTTCGTCACCGGCATCTGGCGCATGGCGGACGAGACCGATGTGCGCTTCGCGGTGGAGAACATGTACCCGTGGCGCTACCGGGACCGCGAGATGCTCGCGTACGCCCCCGCCTGGGACGTCAGCAATGACGACTACCGGCACTTCACGGTGGACCTCTCGCACACCGCGACCGCCCGCACCGACAGCCTGGCCATGGTGGACCGGATGGGCGACCGGCTCGCCCACGTCCACCTCGCCGACGGCAAGGGCTCCAACAAGGACGAGCACCTGGTGCCCGGCCGGGGCGACCAGCCGTGTGCGGAACTGCTGGAGCGGCTGGCCCGTACCGGCTTCGACGGCCATGTGGTCATCGAGGTCAACACCCGCCGGGCCATGTCCTCGGCCGAACGTGAGGCCGATCTCGCGGAAGCGCTCGCCTTCACCCGGCTCCATCTGGCGTCGTCGGCGCGGACTCCCCGCCCGTGATACCCGGCGCCGACGGCACGTCCCCACGCCGGGGGGCCCTTCCCGCACGGCGGACACCACCGGCTCCGACGCCGGGCGCTCGGCGCTCACGCACGAGGCGGCGGGCATAGGTGCCGCGCCGGCTGCTGGAGCGGATCGCGGCGGAGCTGGACGTGCCCGGCCCGGCCTTCCGTGCCGAACCGGCGGCCTCGCACATGCTAGGCATCTCGATCCCGCGGTACGTCATCAGGGCGGAGCCACTGGCGTCCATGGACCCCGAGAAGATCATCGCGATGGTGGCCCCAGCCCCAGCCCCAGCCCCCGTGGTATCTGGACGACGGGTGATCCGGTCCGGGCCTGTCACGTGCCCGCGCACTGGGCGCCCCGTCCCGCCTGTCGGACGGCGTGTCCAGATCTTGGCACGAGGGGCGTACGCTCGGAGACAGTCTTTTCTGTCGAAGGAGCGAGCGACGATGCCCCAGCTGAGGTCCCGCACTGTCACCCACGGCCGCAACATGGCCGGCGCCCGCGCCCTTATGCGGGCGTCCGGCGTAGCCAGTGAGGACATCGGTAAGCCGATCATCGCGGTGGCCAACTCCTTCACCGAGTTCGTCCCGGGCCACACCCACCTCGCCCCAGTCGGCCGAATCGTCTCCGAGGCGATCAAGGCGGCGGGCGCGGTGCCCCGTGAGTTCAACACCATCGCGGTGGACGACGGCATCGCCATGGGACACAACGGCATGCTCTACAGCCTGCCCTCCCGTGACCTCATCGCGGACAGCGTCGAGTACATGGTCGAGGCCCACTGCGCCGACGCCCTGATCTGTATCTCCAACTGCGACAAGATCACCCCCGGCATGCTGATGGCCGCGATGCGCCTCAACATCCCCACGGTGTTCGTCTCCGGCGGTCCGATGGAGGCCGGCAAGGCCACCCTCGTCGACGGCACGGTCCGCAAGCTCGACCTGGTCAACGCGATCAGCGACGCGGTCGACGAGAGTATCTCCGACGAGGACATCCTCCGCATCGAGGAGAACGCCTGCCCCACCTGCGGCAGCTGCTCCGGCATGTTCACCGCCAACTCGATGAACTGCCTGACCGAGGTCCTCGGCCTCTCCCTCCCCGGCAACGGCTCGGTCCTCGCCACGCACACCGCCCGCAAGGCGCTGTACGAGGACGCGGGCCGCACGGTCGTCGACATCACCCGGCGCTACTACGAGCAGGACGACGCGACCGTCCTGCCCCGGGCCATCGGCACCCGTGCCGCGTTCGACAACGCCATGGCGCTCGACATCGCCATGGGCGGCTCGACCAACACGATCCTGCACCTGCTCGCCGCGGCGCAGGAGGCCGAGCTCGCCTACGATCTCGACGACATCAACGCGGTCTCGCGACGCGTGCCCTGTCTGTCGAAGGTCGCCCCCAACGTCGCCCCCGGCGGCACGTACTACATGGAGGACGTCCACCGGGCGGGCGGCATCCCCGCCCTCCTCGGCGAGCTGCACCGGGCCGGTCTCCTCAACGAGGACGTGCACTCGGTCCACTCCGACACCCTTGCCGAGTGGCTGAAGAACTGGGACATCCGCGGCGGCTCCCCCTCGCCCGAGGCCGTCGAGCTCTGGCACGCGGCTCCCGGCTGCGTCCGCTCGGCGACGGCCTTCTCGCAGTCGGAGCGCTGGGACACCCTGGACCTGGACGCCGCGGGCGGCTGCATCCGCGACCTGGAGCACGCGTACTCCAAGGACGGCGGCCTCGCGGTCCTCAAGGGCAATCTCGCCGTGGACGGCTGCGTCGTGAAGACGGCGGGCGTCGACGAGTCGATCTGGACCTTCGAGGGCCCGGCCGTCGTCTGCGAGTCGCAGGACGACGCCGTCGACAAGATCCTCCGCAAGGAGATCAAGGACGGCGACGTGGTCGTCATCCGCTACGAGGGCCCCAAGGGCGGCCCCGGCATGCAGGAGATGCTCTACCCGACGTCGTTCCTCAAGGGCCGTGGCCTCGGCAAGACCTGCGCGCTGGTCACCGACGGCCGCTTCTCCGGCGGTACGTCGGGCCTGTCCATCGGCCACGCGTCGCCCGAGGCGGCGTCCGGCGGCACGATCGCGCTGGTCGAGGACGGCGACCGGATCCGGATCGACATCCCCAACCGTTCGATCGAGCTCCTCGTCCCCGACGCCGATCTGGACGCCCGCCGCGAGGCGCTGAACGGCGTGTACGCGCCGAAGAACCGTGACCGCAAGGTCTCGGCGGCCCTGCGCGCCTACGCGGCGATGGCCACGAGCGCGGACCGGGGCGCGGTCCGCGACGTCTCCAAGCTCGGCTGACCCCCTGCGGCCTGTCCGGCCCCGTCCCTGATCTCACCAGTGGGCGGGGTCGTCCGCGTCCACGGCGAAGACGGTTCCGTCCGGTCCGGTGCCGATGACGCTTCCGCCCAGGACGACGGGGGCGGGCAGGGACGAGGCATGGCTGAGCCTGCCGTCCCTGAGCCTCGGACGCGTCTGGCCGAGCAGCGTCCCCTGCTCCGTGTCGACGGCGAGCAGCCGGCCGTCGGCGGCAGAGAAGTACAGCCGGCCGCCCGCTCCGAGGACCGGCGCCGAGGTCATCCCGACAGCCGTCTCCAGCCGCCAACGCTCGGCCCGCCCTCCGCCCGGGCGGATGTCGACGGCCAGCAGGGTTCCGCCGCGCTCCAGCAGCAGGGCGGTGTCTCCGTCCACCACGGTCTCCGGCCCGTTCATCCGGAAGGGCAGCGCGATGCGGGCCGTGCTCCGCAGCGCCGGGTCGTAGCGGACGAGTGCGGTGGTCTGCGCCTTCTCGTTCATGGAGGTCAGCAGGAGCGCCCCGCCCGACATCCCTGCCGGAGTGAGCATCCCGTCCAGCCTGCGCTGCCAGGCCGTGCTGCCGGTCTTCGCCTCGATGGCCGTGACCAGGGTGGTGGCCCCCTGAGCCGAGCTCTCGTACGCGTACGCGAGACCGGTCGCGGCGTCGTACACGGCGTAACCCGGCCGCATGTGTCCCGGGACGGCGTGCCGCCACCTGGAGGCGCCGGTCGCCGAGTCGAGTCCCTGGAGCGTTCCGTCCTGGCGGGCCGTCAGCAGGGTGTCACCCGCAGGCAAGGGGGTGTCGACGTACCGGGAGAGATCCGTATGCCAGAGCTCAATTCCGCTGCCGGAGGAGTACGTGCGGAGCTTCTCGCCCGCCACGACGGTGTAGGCCATGCTCCCGGACACCGCGCCGACAGGACTCGTGCTCCCGGAGCTCTTCGACGCGTCCCGGTGCGCCCAGACCACCCGGCCGTCCGAAGGATCCAGCCGGGCGGTGCCGAAACCGTCGGTCACGCAGTACAGGGCGGAGCCCGAACCTGCCCCCGGGGCACACGACGGAGTCGAGCTGCCCGGGGAGCGCAAGGTGGTCTGCCACGGTACGACGGCCGTCGCGCGCTCCTTCTCCGCGCCCGCGCCGGTTTCCGCCTCCGGCGTCCCGGACCCGCCCCAGGCTCCGGCCGCCCAGAGACCGCCGGCCAGCAGCACCACTGCCGCGGCGACGGCTGCGAGCCGGTGCCGCGTGCGACGGCCCGGCACCGCCCCCGGCCCGGATCCGGAGGGCGGCCCGCCCGCCGCACGCACGTGCGTGGTCTCCTCGTCCGCCCCCATGTCCTCGTCGGCTTCCCCGCACTCGGCGGCGAGCGGCCTGCGCTGGACCGGTATGAAGGCGGCCGCCTCGTACGACGGAGGGTGCAGCGCGGCCATGATCTCGCCCGGGGTGGGGCGCTCCGCCGGGTCCTTGGCCAGGCAGCGACCGACCAGGGGCGCGAGATCCGCCGGCACCCCGGCCAGATCGGCCTCGTCGTGCACCACCTGGTAGGCCACCAGGTACGGGCTGTCCGAGTCGAACGGGCCCCGGCCCGTCGCCGCGTGCACCAGCACCGCCCCCAGTGCGAACACGTCCGCGGCCGGACCGACCTCACGGGGCCGCTGGAACTGCTCGGGCGCCATGTACGGCGGCGAGCCGATCAGCTTGCCCGTCTCCGTGCGGAGATCGCTGTCGTACGGCCGTGAGATCCCGAAGTCGATGACCTTGGGCCCGGAGTCGGGGAGCAGAACGTTGCTGGGCTTGAGATCCCGGTGGATGACACCGGCCCGGTGGATGTCGCGCAAAGCCTCGGCGAGGCCTGCCGTGAGCCTGCGCAGCTCGGCGGGGCTCATAGGTCCGTTCCGCTTCACCTGCGCGGCGAGCGTCGGGCCGGGTACGTAGAGGGTGGCCATCCAGGGCAGCGCGGCCGCCGGATCGGCATCCACGACCGGCGCGGTGAACGCCCCGCTGACCCTTCGGGCAGCCGCGACCTCCTGCCGGAAACGTGCCCTGAACTCGGGGTCCGCCGCGTGCTGGCGGTGGACCACCTTCACCGCGAGCTGGAGCCCGGAGGCGGAGCGCGCCAGGTGCACGACACCCATGCCGCCCGCGCCGAGACATGCCTCGAGCCGGTACTGTCCGGCGTACTCAGGATGCTCCGCTTCCGGATGTGATCCGGTCCCTCGCAGCGGCGGCATCGCCCACCCCCGTGTGTTCGTGCGCAAGCGCGACGAACGGAGCCTAGTCGATGGTGCGTGCGAGGAGCGTGGGGCTTGTTAGCCTGCGCGTCACACGCATCGCTTTCAACGGGGGAGGCCCTCATGGGTGTTGAAGAGAACACGGCCGGCACAACCACCACGGACGCCGGCGCGGTCGCCGGCGAGGAGGTCACGGCGCTCGCCGCGGACACCGTCGTCTACCCGATCGCTCCTGGATACCGCGTCAACGTCCGCAGGGGACCCGGGACGCGGTACGGGATCGTCCGGACGCTGCCGTACGGGATGAGCGTCCCGGTGTACTGCCAGAAGCCGGGGGAGCGGGTGTCCGGCCCGTACGGCACGTCGAACCTCTGGGACAACATCGCCAACGGCCAGTTCGTGGCCGACGCCTACGTCAAGACAGGCAGTGACGGGTACATCGCTCCGCGCTGCGACTGACGGAACCGGCACGCGCCCGGGGATAATCGATTCCGTGAGCGAGAACAGTGAAGCCCCCGGAACGTCCTCGGCCGAGCCTTCGGGCGGCACCACACCAGGGCCGCAGCCCGAAACCCTCCGTCTCTTCGGTACGACCTGGGTCGACCATGACGGCGGGTACGGGCTGCGGCGCGTGGGTGCCACCGTCGGCTCGCTCGTCGCGGCCGTCGCCGCGTGCTTCGTCCTGCGCTTCGCTTACCAGGGGCTGGAGATCGCCGAGGTCGGCAGCTTCGTCGGCATGCTGGTCGTGCTGATGTTCGCGGTCTGCAGCGCCATCGCCTTCCGCAAGACCTGGGAGGGCTTCACCCGCCGCCCCGCCGACCCGGCCCATGAGGACCGGCTGCGCGGTCTCAAGTCGATCGGCTTCATCGGCTCGCTCCTCGCCTATTTCATCCGCTCGTTCACCGAGGCACCGGGCGAGAAGCTGCGTCGCACGGAGTACGAGACGGCGCTCGCCCAGTACACGAAGCGCCGCTCGTCCCGGACCGGCAATCCGGCGGCCCGCAAGAGCGCCAAGGGAAAGCGCTCCGGGCGCCGGTAGAAGCGCCCGGGGCGTATGCACGATGAACCGTCCGCTGAATCGCCGGCCATGACACCCGGCTGCGCCGTCACCCCGGGCGGAGAGCGGCGCTTACGGCGCACCGGGAGGACCCGGTTCGCGCAGCCTTCCGCATCCGGTGACTTCGCGCGCCGCCGCTCCCTGGACGAGGAGCGCGGACAGCTGGCAGCCGTGTTCCCCGACGACATGGTCGAGAAGCGTTATGAGGTCGGAGCCGGCGTGCTGGTCCGCTGACCGCCCCGGCGGGGCAGGCCGTATCCCTTGACGAGGGCGCGTCGGCGGGATCACCGGTCATCGCATGATGGATGTGTCGAGCCCCTGCGGACGCGAGTGCCGTCGAGGCCCGCGCGCTCACCGTCGTAAGGGGAGACCGCACGGCCTCGACTTCGCCGTCGAGCCGGGCAGCATCACCGGCCTCGCCCGGGCGCCGCCACCCTCCGGCGCCGCACCACCTGACGGCGCGGTGCGAGGATGGCGACCGACGAGCAGCACCGCGCACCGCCACCCGGAGGATGAACCGCATGACCCAGACAGTCGCAGTCCTCGGTACCGGAAAGATCGGCGAGGCCCTGCTCAGCGGCATGATCCGGGCGGGTTGGCGGGCTCGCGACCTGCTGGTGACCACCCGCCGCACCGAACGCGCCGAGGAGCTCCGCACCCGCTACGGAGTCGAGGCCGTCACCAACGCCGAGGCCGCCAAGAGCGCCGACATCCTCATCCTCGCGGTCAAGCCCCAGGACATGGGCCGGCTCCTCGGCGAGCTCGCCCCCCACATCACCGCGGACCGCCTCGTCATCAGCGCCGCCGCCGGTATCACGACGGCCTTCATCGAGGACAGCCTCGCCTCAGGCACCCCGGTCGTACGCGTCATGCCGAACACACCCGTCCTGGTGGACGAAGGCATGTCCGTCATCTCCGCGGGCAGTCACGCCACCGCCGAGCACCTTGACCACGCCGAGGCGATCTTCGGAGGCGTCGGCAAGACGCTCCGGGTCCCCGAGTCCCAGCAGGACGCGGCCACCGCACTCTCCGGATCGGGGCCCGCGTACTTCTACTTCCTCGTCGAGGCGATGACCGACGCCGGCATTCTGCTAGGCCTGCCGCGCGCCCAGGCCCACGACCTGATCGTCCAGGCCGCCATCGGGGCGGCGGTCATGCTCCGGGACAGCGGTGAACACCCGGTCAAGCTCCGTGAGGCCGTCACCAGCCCGGCCGGCACAACGATCAGCGCCATCCGGGAACTGGAGAACCACGGGGTTCGGGCCGCCCTCATCGCCGCTCTGGAAGCTGCCCGCGACCGCAGCCGTGAGCTGGCCACAGGCAACGGCTGACCAGCTACTCCTTGACGACGGTCACCAGCTCCTCGCAGCACACCACGCCCGCGAACCCACCGCCATGCAACGTCAAGGCGGTGGCACGAGCCACTCCTTCGGCGCTCAGCTTCCAGCCCTGCGGCCCCACCGCAACCAATCCTGGCGCGGCCGGCCTGCCCGCCCGCACCTTCGCCCGCCATTTCCAGGCCACCACCGGTACGACGCCGATGCGCCGGCTGATCACGCAACGCATCGACGCAGCCCAGAAGCTGCTGGAGCGCACAGACCTGGCTCTTCCCGAGGTCGCACGCCGCGCGGGTCCGGCAGCGAGATCACCATGCGCCAGCACTTCGCGACACACCTGGCCACCAGCCCACGCGACTACCGGCCGGCCTACTGTGACGGGGCGGGCGGACCGGGGTTGACACGCCCCACACCGGTCCGTAGTGTGCTCCGAGTTGTCCGACGTGAGCGCCGACTCCGGTCGGTCCCCGGACAACCATTCCGCAGTAACCACCGAAACGAGCGACGTCTGTCGCGGGTTTTTATGTGCGCACGTGCGAAATGAGGAATCAGTGTTCGAAGGAGACCCGATTAGCGTCGGGGCTGGGGATTCCGCTAAAGTCTCACTCGTCGGAACGGCCCAGCGGCCGGGACGGCAAACCCCACTGACTGGGAATCAGGCCCGAAAGGATCTGATAGAGTCGGACTCGCCGGAAAGGGAAACGCGAAAGCGAAGAACTGGAAAGCGAAACAGCAGGAACCCGCTTCGGCCGGGAATCGGACACGAAAGAGTCTGATAGAGTCGGAAACGCAAGAACGAAGGGAAGCGCCCGGAGGGCCCCGGTGAAACG